>CAJBVC010000186.1 GCA_903958915.1 uncultured beta proteobacterium | reverse complement strand
TCCAGCGCGCTGTCGCCACCGCCAACAACGAGGACCGCTTGTCCGGCGTACTGTTCGGGGTCGATCAGCCGGTAGGTCACCTTGGCGGATTCTTCGCCTGGTACTTCCAGTTTGCGTGGGGTGCCACGGCGTCCCATGGCGAGCAAGACCGAGTGTGCACTGTAACTGCCCTTGTTGGTGCGTACGAGAAACTTGCCATCCAGACGCTCAATGGATTCCATCCGCTCTTTGAAGGAAATCTTGATGCCGGTCTTCTGAACAACGTCCAGCCAGAACGCAAGCAACTTCTCCTTCTGCACCTCGCCGAATTTCACCTTGCCGATCAAGTCCAGTTCGACCGGGGCGGTCATGGCGATTTTCTGGCGCGGATAGTGGTACACAGCGCCCCCCAAAGAGTCCTCCTGTTCGACGATTTTGTAGGTCAGCTTGTGGCGGATAGCAGAGAGCCCCGCGGACAACCCCGCCGGGCCACAACCGACGATGAACACATCAAAGTCCGCCTGCCCACGGTCTCTTTTCACGATGGAGGCAATGGCCTGGCGACCCTGCTCGGCGGCTTTTCGAATCAAGCCCATGCCACCGAGCTCTCCCGCAATGAAGATGCCTGGGACATTGGTCTCGAACTCGGGCGTAATGTTGGGAATGTCAATGCCACGCTTCTCGGTACCAAACACCAGCCGAATCGCTTCCGTGGGGCAGGCTGCGAGGCAGGCGCCGTGGCCAATACAGTGTGCTGCGTTGATCAGTACCGCCTTGCCATTGACAACACCCAGCGCGCTCTCTGGACACGCCTTTGCGCAGGAGCCCGAGCCCATGCAACGGCTCGGGTCCACCACCGGATGCAGGGAAGGCGGCTCGGTCAGGCCGCTTTGCACAGCCAGCTGCAGTTGTTTGGCGTGCGCGGTGTGTGTCTTCTTCTGGCGTCGAACGTAGAGCGTTACAAAAAGGAGCAGGGCAAAGGCGTAGAGGTAGGTGTAATCCATGTCAAAAATCAAAACGTCCGCCGACGTAAAAGAACATACGTTCGGTGCTCTCATTGCGGGTAGGACCCTTGGAGTCTGCAATCTCCATCGACAATTCGCCTTCCAGCGACACCCGCTTGGCAATGCGGTAGGTCATGCGCATCCCCGGCATCCAGCGATTCATTGTGTTGCCGAAACTGTCGGTCTGCGTGTAATAGCGCAGCGAGGGCTCGGCTTGCCAGTCCTCGTTGATGCCGGTGAGATTGTTGTACGACAACAGGGTTCCGTTGTAGGTCGGCCCGGTCAGGTAGCTGGCGCTGAACACGTGCGTGTCACGTGTGGAGTAGAGGTTGGAACCTATCAGCTGCAGGCCCAGGCTCCAGAGGTTGCCGGTGCTCGGTTGGCCATTGGGCAGAATTACTGCCACCGGTTTTATTTCATCGACATTGGTGTAGTTGAGGTTCGCCCCGGCCTGCCAGTTCGTTGCCACTGGCGTGGTGAAACCCAGCATCCCCTGGGACTGGAAGGATGTGATGCCGTTCACCTGTCCGCGCAACAGATCGATGGGCGTGGTGGCGAGCAGTTCCTGCAGGTTTCTTGCGGGAGCGGGCAACATCGGGTCCTGGAAAAACAAGGCATTGCCCAGTGCGCGAATCGGCGTGGCCCGACGGTCCAACAGGAAGTTGACAACCGTGCTGTCCGGGAACTGCCACGATCCCTGCAGCGACGCAATGTTCAATCCTTGCAGCATCTGGTCGTAATCCAGTTGCCCTGACAACGCGATGCCGTCGCTGAAGTAACGCAGCTCGGTGCCCAGTGCACTACGGTCCACTTCTCCGTCGATCATTTGCTGATTCGCGTAGACGCTTCCACTTATGCTTGGCGTGAGTGCATCGGCGTCCACCCACGCACCGTAGAAACTGCGCCGGGTGTCGAGCAATGTGTCGGTTGGAACTCCGTAAACGGCATTGACTTTCCACTTCGGTGCAAAGGTATAGCCAGCCTGCAAACCATCAAACCGGTACAACACGCCACCACCGCTGGGCGACTGGCGTCCAATCCGGAAACTGGTGCCATTCAAGAAGGACCGCTGGTCAAAATAGAGGGCGGAGAGCCGGTTCTTGCTGGGCCGGTTGGGCATCAGGTCGGCGCTGTAGTTGTCGCGAAAGACAAATCGCATATCTTTCTCTTTGTCGCGCAAGCGCCAGTTGAGATCGACGTTGGTCTGCACCTGCTTCTGATCTGCTCCCGACAGATTGCTCTCCGACTGCAGCACCGGCAGGCCACTGATGGGTGAGTCCGCAAATTCCTGCGACCGGGTTTGGGATTGGCCACCGTAGTAGAAAACCGAGATGGAGCCGCTGGTAACAGCCACCGCCTCGGCGGCCTTGGCTTCCTGCGCAACGGTGGTCGCTTGTGGAAGGTTGACCAGATACTGTCGCACCTGATCGCTGTCGCTGCCCGCGGGATAGAGTTTGAGAAATGTTTCCATTTCCGCACGCGCGCGGCGGTTGTCACCAGACTTCAGATGTGTCAGTCCAACCTGCTCCTGGGCTTTGCGCGTCTGGCTGTTGGGCGGGAGGTTCAGCAAGGCATTGAGCGCAGCGATTGCATCCGGATAGTCACCGCGATCGATGGCCGCCGCGGCAGTTGCCATCAATTTGGTGGCCTGTGCCTGCGTGTCACTGCTTGCAGATGTTCCGGATACGGCAGATGACGATTGGGCGAGAATTTCTGGCGCAGGTGCATCTGCTCTGGTGGACTCCGAGGCACCGGGTGGTCTTTGTGCCGGTTGTGCGGCGGTGAGCGCCGGACCGAGTCCTTCCAGCACCATTTCCAGGGTTTCCTTGGTCTTGCCAGCGCGGATTTTGAAGCGGGCCGG
>CAJBVC010000185.1 GCA_903958915.1 uncultured beta proteobacterium | reverse complement strand
CGGTTGCTCAATGTGGGTGATGTTGGGAATAGGCAGGTCCCCCTGCGCGTGCATGCCGCTCATGCCCCCCAGCGAAGCGCCTGCCATGGTGCTGCCGTGGTAGCCGTTGATGCGGCCGATGATGACCTTGCGCTGGGGCTGGCCCAGCAGGTCCCAGTACCGGCGCACCATACGCACATTGGAGTCGTTACTCTCACTGCCACTGGAAGAGAAAAACACATGCTTGAAACTGCGGTCACCTACATCGGAGGCCAACGAGGCGAGCTTGGCGGCAAGGCGGGTCGCCGGTACATTGGTGGTCTGGAAAAAGCTGTTGTAGTAGGGCAACTCCATCATCTGCCGGTAGGCTGCCTCGGCAATTTCCTTACGGCCGTAACCGACATTGACACACCACAGGCCACTCATGGCGTCGAGCACCCGCCGCCCTTCGGAATCCCACACGTAGATATCTTCGGCCCGGGTCATCACACGGGCGCCCCGACCATTGAGATCCTTGAAATCGGTAAAGGGGTGCAGATAGTGGGCACTGTCAAGGCTCTGGATATGAGCGGTATCAACGACTGGGTTCATAGAAATGTCCGACTGATTTTGGTGATTGAATAGAACTAGACGTGGAGCAAAAGGTGCTCACGTTCCCACGGGGAGATGACCTTCATGAACTCATCGGATTCCAGTTTCTTGATTTCGGAATAGACGGTGATGAATTCCTTACCCAGCACATCGTGCAGATCGGACTCGCGCTCCAGCCAGTCGAGCGACTCACCAAGACTGCGCGGCAATGCGTACGGAGACAGGTAAGCGTCCCCCTTCATTTCAGGCTTGGGCTTGATCTTGTTCTTCAGGCCCAGGTAGCCACAGGCCAGGGTCATGGCCATCGCAATATACGGATTGGCGTCGGCGCCAATCACCCGGTTTTCCACCCGCCGCGCCGCTGGCGACGAGATGGGCGAACGAATACCACAGGTGCGGTTGTCGTAACCCCATTCAATGTTGATGGGGGCAGCCATATTGCGCGCCAGCCGACGATAGCTGTTGACGTAAGGCGCTACCAGCACCATGGCCGCGGGAATATAGCGCTGCAAGCCCCCGATGTAATACAGGAATGCATCCGAGGGCGACCCGTCCTCATTGCTGAAGATGTTCTTGCCGGTTGCCACATTCAGGATGCTCTGGTGCACGTGCATGGCACTACCCGGCTCGCCCGCAATCGGCTTGGCCATGAAGGTCGCGTACATGTCGTGTCGCAGTGCCGCCTCGCGCACGGTGCGCTTGAAGAAGAAGACCTCGTCGGCCAGTCCGAGCGGCTGGTTATGGAAGAAGTTGATCTCCATTTGACCCGCACCCACCTCGTGGATCAGCGTGTCGACGTTAAGCTCCATCTTGTCGGCGTAGTCGTAGATTTCCTCAAACAAGGGGTCAAACTCATTCACGGCATCGATGCTGTAGGCCTGGCGTGATGTCTCGGCCCGGCCGCTGCGTCCCACCGGCGCCTTCAGGGGAATGTCCGGATCGGTGTTGCGCGCAGTGAGGTAGAACTCCAGTTCTGGCGCCACGATGGGTTGCAGGCCATCCGCGGCAAAGAGATCGCATACTTTGCGCAACACGCTGCGCGGTGCAAACGGTACCAGTTTGCCTTCATGGTTGAAACAGTCATGCACCACCTGGGCGGTGGGGTCGGTCGCCCAGGGAACAATGCGAACCGACGAGGGATCGGGGCGCAATTGCATGTCGCGGTCCACCGGGTCGATGACGTCGTAGTACGGGCCACTTTCGGGAAACTCGCCGGTCACCCCCATGGCCACGATGGCCTGCGGCAAGCGCATGCCACGGTCCTCCGTGAACTTGGCGCGCGGCAATATCTTGCCTCGTGCCACGCCGGTCAGGTCGGGTACCAGGCATTCGACCTCGGTCACACGCCGCTCGTTGAGCCACTGTTCCAGGTCGTTGAACGTCATCGTCTTCTTGTCACTCATACCACTCTCTCCAGCCGGTGAAAACCGGCATGTATCATCACTTGCTAAATTGTTGAGCAGGGCTTGCAATCCCTATGCCAGCAGCTCGACACCCTGCGTGCGCAGGAAGGCTTTTCATGGCTGCCCCCTCATTATT
>CAJBVC010000184.1 GCA_903958915.1 uncultured beta proteobacterium | reverse complement strand
CGAATCTACAAGTCTTAGTTTGATTGAAACTGCGGTTGGAACACTGATTGAAAATTTCCCGGACAGCGACTTTCGCCCTGAGCTTGCGGATGAGTTCAACCGCCAGATGTCTGCCCGCTATGAGTCAGTACGTGATTTCATAATCTTGCATTACAAGCTCACAAACCGGACAGATTCGGAGTTCTGGAAGTACTGCGCCCATATTGCGATCCCGGATTCTTTGCAACACCAGATTGACCTGTTTCGGGAGACCGGACGTGTTGTCATCTATGACAAGGGCGGATTTATGGAGCCCTCATTCATCGCAATCATGATGGGTTTGGGAGTGACACCAAAGTCCTATGACCCCTTTGTGGACTTAATGGACCAGAAGAACCTGCAGCGACATTTTGTCAATGTGCACAAAGCGATCGAATTGACAGTAAATGGAATGACAGACCATACGGAATACATCGCGCGCCACGTTGCGGCCTAGCGCAGATAAAAGTAACAGTTGTGGAGTGTCCGCAAAGTGTGAACTCACACATAAACATCCTGATACTCAGGACAATGGGTGGCCTGTGGCAGGCGAAAGTTAAACGCCGATTGTCAGGCCGCGCCTTTGGCCCTAGGTGCCCAGCCACTTTTCTTGCCTCGGATACCCACGGGCAGCGCCAACCCCACTCTTTGACATGACATCGTGCCACCGGAATCAATGTTTGCCAGCATCAGCGCAGCAGCATCGGCAAAAGGCACGATCATCTCAGGCACCCGATATGCGAAGAAAGGGGGCACAAAGGAGCCAGGCAGCGATCGAACGAATGGGGAGACATTCACAGGCAGCCTGCCCATTGAAATACGCAAATTGTCAATACCCAGTGGCGACACTTCAACCATAGACCCGGGGCACAACACTCGCCAGTCCAATTGGGTCGAATGAATTCGTTCGAAATTGACGCGATGTGGCCAGTACGTGGAGCTAATCTTTGGCAGGTCCACGCCGCTGCGGCCCGAGTCGTCAATATCCAACAGGCCTGCTCCCGCCAAGAAGGCCAAATGTGCCCATTCGAAAATCGGACACTTTGTAAAGACGCTTGCAAAGCGAAGTGCTGTGGACGGCGGAATGAGCCCGGCTGGTGCAGCTACTCAACAGCGTTTATTCCCTCAACATCAGACCATTGTGGTGCAAGGTATTGGGCACTTACCGATGCTTGAAGCTCCACGAAAAACCGCACATGACTTCTTGAAGTTCGCGCAAGCGCAAGTTGGCCTTCCACATCTGGGGCGACACGGTCAACATCGCGTCACACATGGAGAGCGCAGGAGAGCCTGGGAAGGTGAATGTGTCAGCCTACACCTACTACCTGATTCGCAAAGAATTTGTTTGCGAATACCGGGAAAAGTTGGATGCCAAGGGCAAGGGGGCGGTGGATATGTACTTTGTCGTTGGAGTTGCTTCTCCGACTGCGAATGCCACTTGAGTAATCTCGATTTGGATAGGGTACGGGCACTAACGATTCTCTGCGCTGCCCCTGCTGCCTTGGGCCGGGGAAAAGCCATTCCGACTACCGTGAGTGACTGTTGCTGACTCTCTGACCGAGTCTATGGCTGCTACCTGGATCGAAAGTTTATGGCAGCACTTGGTCAAGTGCGGGTCCTCTGTTCGTAGATCGGATTGCCGCCTAGCCGACCTTGGATTCCATCAGCGAAGGGCCGCTTTGGAGCGAGCATATCGTTGAGTCGAAGGTCGGGAGACAGCCCTCTGCCGCCAGACGAAGTTTCCCGAAGCCTTCCAAGTTGAATTTAGGGTGTCCTTTTTGCTTTCTTGTGATCTACTTTGTCAACCAGTTTGGAACAAGAGATCCTGCTAGAGATTCCCTCAACGCTTGTTGAAGATGCGTAGGTAGCTACGAAATAAGTAGCATTTGGGTGCAGCGATGTTTCGCTTGAAACTATTTGGCATGGCTGGGACATAATGCGCGAACCT
>CAJBVC010000183.1 GCA_903958915.1 uncultured beta proteobacterium | reverse complement strand
TACTCGAAGCCCTCGCCGCATCTCTCGAGGCTTTGTCGCCTGGCGCGGGCGCCAAGGCGGCGTTTGAGTCGCCCAAGGTCGCAGCCCATGGCGACCTGGCCACCACCGCTGCCATGCAACTGGCCAAACCGCTCAAACTCAATCCACGCCAGCTCGCCGAGAATTTGCGCACCGATCTGCTGGCAAAAGCCAGTTTCCAAAAGTGGGTGGATGCCATCGAGATCGCTGGCCCCGGCTTCATCAATTTCCGTCTCAAGCCTGCTGCCAAGCAGCAGGTGGTGCGCGAAGTATTGGAACAGGCAGCCCAGTTTGGCGTGCGCCCACCAAACGGCAAGCGTGTGCTGGTGGAGTTTGTGTCAGCCAATCCGACCGGTCCGCTGCACGTAGGCCATGCCCGTCAGGGCGCGCTGGGCGATACCATTTGCTCCCTGTTCCAGACCCAGGGCTGGGACGTGTACCGAGAGTTCTATTACAACGACGCCGGGGTGCAGATTGCCACCCTGGCGCAGTGCACCCAGCTGCGCGCCAAGGGTATTCATCCGGGCCATGCGCAGTGGCCCGAGTCGGCTTACAACGGCGACTACATCGCCGACATCGCGGCCGACTTCCTTGCTTGCAAGACTGTGAAGGCCGATGACCGGGAAGTGACGGCCACCGGCAACGTCGACGACCTTGATGCCATCCGTCAATTTGCTGTGGCTTACCTGCGCCATGAGCAGGACCTCGACTTGCAGGCGTTCTCCGTGAAGTTTGACAACTATTACCTGGAAAGCAGTCTGTACACCAGCGGGAGGGTGGATTCGGCTGTCAAGGCGGTGCAGGCCTCGGGCAAGACGTATGAGAAAGACGGCGCGCTCTGGCTGCAGTCCACCGCGTACGGCGACGACAAGGACCGTGTCATGCGCAAGCAGGACGGCACCTACACTTACTTTGTGCCCGATGTGGCCTACCACATTGCCAAATGGGAGCGTGGCTTCAGCAAGGTGGTCAACATCCAGGGCACTGATCACCACGGCACGATTGCGCGCGTGCGGGCCGGCCTGCAGGCCGCCAACGTGGGTATCCCGCAGGGGTATCCGGACTATGTGCTGCACACCATGGTGCGGGTTGTCAAGGGTGGCGAGGAAGTGAAGATTTCCAAACGCGCGGGCAGCTACGTGACGTTGCGCGATCTGATCGAGTGGACCAGCAAGGATGCAGTGCGATTTTTCCTGCTCAGTCGCAAGCCCGACACCGAATACACCTTCGATGTGGACTTGGCCGTGGCCAAAAACAACGACAACCCGGTGTATTACGTGCAGTATGCCCATGCGCGCATCTGCTCGGTGCTGGCCACCTGGGGTGGCGATCCCGCGGTATTGACCGCGGTGGAACTGGCGCCGCTGCAAAGCCCGCAGGCGCTGGCACTGATGCTGTTGCTGGCCAGGTATCCCGAGATGCTTGTCGCTGCGGCAGCAGACTTTGCACCACACGATGTGACCTTCTACCTGCGCGAACTCGCGGCCTGTTACCACAGCTATTACGACGCCGAGCGCATTCTGGTCGAGGACGAACCCGTCAAGCTGGCGCGACTGGCGCTGGTGGCGGCCACCGCACAGGTGTTGCACAATGGGCTGGCGGTGCTGGGTGTGGGTGCGCCCGCAAAAATGTGAAGCGTTGCAGAAGGAATGGCATGAGGCGAGAGCAAGGCGGAACCCTGCTGGGGTTCATCATCGGTTTAATGGTGGGCCTCGGGCTGGCCCTGGCGGTGGCGGTGTACGTGACCAAGGTGCCGATTCCGTTCATGAACAAGGGGCAAAGCCGCTCAGCCGACCAGGACGAGGCCGAAGCCCGCAAAAACAAGGATTGGGACCCCAACGCGCCCTTGTATGGCAAAAACCCGGCCAAGACCACGCCAACCAACGTCACGCCCGGCGCCCCGGCAACCCCTGCGTCTGCTGCGTCGGCGCCCAAAGCAGAACCAAAAACGAGTGGCAAGGACATCGCTAGCAAAGCAGAACCCAAGGCAGACGGCAAAGCCGATGCAAAACCCGATCCCAAGCCTGCTGTCTCGGCCGACCCGCTGGGGGACCTGGCCAAAGCCAAGTCCGGCGCAGCGAACAGCGAGCCATTTTTGTACTTTGTCCAGGTAGGGGCTTACAAGACCATGGAAGATGCCGAAGCGCAGCGTGCCAAACTGTCCTTGAGTGGTATTGAGACCAAAATATCGGAACGTGAACAGTCAGGTCGGACCGTGTTTCGGGTGCGGGTTGGACCGTTTGAGAAAAAGGAAGATGGCGAGAAATCCAAGAGCAAATTGGACGAAGCCGGCTTGGAAACCTCGTTGGTGCGTGTGCAGCGCTAGTACTAGGTGACGGAACTAATACCCGGCACCCCGATCACAAGAAGCCTATCTGGAGAGCATTGGCATGAACATGAAGCGTAGAGATTTTTCGAAAGTTGCCACAGGACTGGCCCTGGTGCCGGGCTTAGCGTGGGCGCAGGCGGCAAAACCGGTGGCCGGCAAGGACTACCAGGTGCTCGATCCGCGCGCACCGGTGGATGCACCAGCGGGCAAGGTGGAAGTGGTGGTGTTCTTCTCGTACATGTGTCCGCACTGCAACCTGTTTGAGCCGACTTTTGCGGCCTGGAGCAAGCGCGCACCGAAGAATGTGGTCATCCGCCGTTTGCCGGTTGCATTCCTGCAGGACTTTGAGGTGCTGCAGCGCCTGTATTACACGCTTGAGGCGATGGGCATGGTTGACAAGTTGCACACGGGCGTTTTCTCGGCCATCCACTCTGAGCGCAGAAGCTTCAGGGACGCTGCGGCAGCCGCCGATTGGGTGGCCATGCAAGGCGTTGACCGTGCCAAGTTCATGGAACAATTTGCTTCGTTCTCGGTGGTCTCCAAGGCCACACGGGCAGGTCAGTTGACCAGTGCTTACAAGATTGAAGGGGTCCCGGCCATTGGTGTGGGCGGGCGCTTTCTGACCGATGGCACCAGCAAGGGCCTGCAGACCGTTGAGGCGCTCGTGGCAGACATGCAGGCGGGGCGCTAGCCCGAATCGGGGCGCCACAAACGAACTTTGCAGGTGCTGCGCGCGCCGGGCTAGAATGCATTTTCTATAACCCCACGTGGAGAGTGCCTCATGGCAAATCAGAAGTTCCGACTGGTCACCCGTAGCGATTTTGATGGCCTGGTGTGCGCGGTGTTGCTCAATGACCTGGACCTGATCGACGACATCAAGTTTGTCCATCCCAAGGACATGCAGGACGGCAAGATCGAAATCACCGAGCGCGACATCACCACCAACCTGCCGTTCGTGCAAGGCGTCCATCTGGCTTTTGACCACCATGCATCCGAGACGGTGCGCAATGTGGGCGAGCGGTCCAACCACATCATTCTTCCGCATGCGGCCTCGGCAGCGCGGGTGGTGTACGACCATTACGGTGGAGCCACGCGCTTTCCTGCGCGCTTTTTCGACATGATGGAAGCCGTTGACAAAGGCGATTCTGCCCAATTTTCAGCGGAAGAAATCCTCGAGCCCAAGGACTGGGTGTTGCTCAACTTTCTGATGGATTCGCGTACCGGTCTGGGGCGTTTCAGGGAGTTTCGCGTCAGCAATTACCAGTTGATGATGGACCTCATCAAGTATTGCCGCGACCACGACATTGACGAAATCCTGCAACTGCCCGACGTCGTTGAGCGCATTGACCTGTACTTTGAACACACCGCCAAGGCGCGCGAGCAGATTGAACGATGC
>CAJBVC010000182.1 GCA_903958915.1 uncultured beta proteobacterium | reverse complement strand
TGGCAGTCGGTCATCGGACTGCTGGCCGCGCTGTACCTGGTGTTCAGCATTTCCGAAAACTCCAACCTGCGGGTGCTGGAGCTGTTTTTCAATTGGGTCGGCTCGGGTTTCGACGTCGACTTGCCGCCCAAGGCAGGCCTGCTGTTGCCGTTTATCAAGGAAGTGAGCTATCCGCTGGGTGTGCTGGGCTTCGTGATCCTCACCTACCTGGTGATCGTGGGTTCCAGCAATGCAGTGAACCTGACCGATGGCCTGGACGGACTGGCCATCATGCCGGTGGTGATGGTGGGTTCCTCGCTGGGCGCCTTTGCGTACGTGGTGGGCAATGCGGTGTACTCCAAGTACCTGTTCTTTCCATACATTCCTGGCTCCGGCGAGTTGCTGATTTTCTGCTCGGCCATGATGGGAGCGGGCCTGGCCTTTCTGTGGTTCAACACGCATCCGGCGCAGGTGTTCATGGGTGACGTGGGTGCGCTGGCACTGGGCGCAGCGTTGGGCACTATCGCGGTGATCGTGCGCCAGGAAATTGTGCTGGCCATCATGGGCGGCATCTTTGTTGCTGAGGCCCTCTCGGTGATGCTGCAAGTTTCGTACTTCAAATACACCAAGAAGAAATTTGGCGAGGGCAAGCGCCTGTTGAAAATGGCACCGCTGCACCACCACTTCGAAAAACATGGCTGGAAGGAAACGCAGGTGGTGGTGCGTTTCTGGATCATCACCATGCTGTTGTGCCTGGTAGGCTTGTCTACCCTGAAGTTGCGATGAACACATTGGCGCATCAAAAGGTATTGGTCCTGGGGCTGGGTGCTTCGGGCCTGGCCATGGTGCGCTGGTGCGTGCGCCAGGGTGCGCTCGTCACGGTGGCAGACACCCGTGCAGCGCCGCCGCAGCTCGCTGTGCTGCTGGAGACCCTGCCCGATGTAGCGTTTGTACAGTCCGCATTCGATGCCGGTCTGATTGAAGGGACAGGTTTTCAGGCAGTGTTTGTCAGCCCGGGGTTGGCGCCGCACCAAACGCAGGATGTGGTGCTTGCGGCGCAGGCCACCGGCTTGTGGGTGGGCGGTGAGCTCGCCCTGTTCGCGCAGGCTCTGGCTGATCTGAAAGAGACACAGCAGTACCAGCCGCAGGTGCTGGCCATCACTGGCACCAACGGCAAGACCACGGTCACGTCGCTGACTGGCCACCTGTTCGACTGGATCGACCGGCCCGTCGCAGTCGCGGGCAATATTGGCCCGACGCTGCTCGATACCCTGACGCAGGCACTGGATACGCAAGCATTGCCACAGGTGTGGGTGCTGGAGTTGTCGAGCTTCCAGCTGGAGTTCGCATCTGGCTTTTCGCCCACCGCGGCCACGGTGCTGAACATCACGCAGGACCATCTGGACTGGCACGGCAGCATGCAGGACTATGCCAGGGCCAAATCCCATGTTTTCGGCAGCCACGGTGTGATGGTGCTCAACCGTGACGACGCCCAGGTGATGGCGATGTTGCCTGCCCCGGTCAAGGGCCGTGCAGCGCGCGACTGGCTGAGCTTTGGCACGGATATGCCGCAGCGCCCCGGTGACTTTGGTCTGGAAGAAGTCAATGGCATGGTCTGGCTGGTGCGCGCTCTGGAGGCCGACGAAACCCAGAAAAGGAAGAAGGGCAGTGAGGCCGAAGAACTGCACTTTCAGCGCCTGATGCCCGCCGACGCGCTACGCATCCGGGGTCGGCACAACGCCAGCAATGCGCTGGCGGCACTGGCCCTGTGCACATCGGTGGGGGCTGCCCTGGGGCCGCTGTTGTTTGGCCTGCGGGAGTACCGTGGCGAGCCGCACCGCGTGCAACCCATCGGCATCCTCAATGCAGTCGAGTTTTTTGACGACAGCAAAGGCACCAACGTGGGTGCCACGGTGGCGGCACTCAAGGGCCTGGGCGAGGAGCGCAAAGTGGTGGTCATCCTCGGTGGCGAGGGCAAGGGACAGGACTTTGCGCCACTGGCCGAACCCGTGTCACGGTACGCGCGCGCGGCCGTCCTGATTGGGCGCGATGCGGCACTGATTCGCGCTGCGCTGGAGCATAGTGGTGTGCCGCTGGCAGACGCTGTGTCGATGGAGGACGCCGTGGCACAAGCCAACCAGCGCGCCCATGCGGGTGACGCGGTGTTGATGTCGCCGGCATGCGCCAGCTTTGACATGTTTGACAACTACGAGCATCGCGCCCGCGTCTTTGCGGCAGCCGTCGAGGAACTCGCGCAGAGCGCTGGCAACTCGCTGGAGGTGACCGCATGAGCGCATGGCAGCAGACCCTGTCGCAATGGTTTTCGACCAGACTCGCGTCTGTCGCGGCGGGGCAGCCCGTGCTGCCAGTGCGTCTGGGGAGCGGACGTGGATCGTTCTCTGCAACCACGCAACCCGCACAGGTGCGCGGTTTTGACCAGCCCCTGGTCTGGGTGGTGGCCTCCTTGCTGCTGTGGGGTCTGGTGATGGTGTATTCGGCATCGATTGCGATGCCTGATAACCCGCGTTTCTCCAACTACACCCACACGCACTTCCTGGTACGGCACGTTGCGTCGATTGCGGTGGCCTTTGTGGCGGCTCTGCTGGCGTTTCAGGTGCCGGTGCAGACCTGGGAGAAGGTGGCGCCCTGGCTGTTTGTGGCGTCGTTGATCCTTTTGATGCTGGTGCTCATTCCTTTTATCGGCAAGGGCGTCAATGGCGCGCGGCGCTGGATTTCTCTGGGTATTCTGAACTTCCAGCCCTCCGAACTGGCGAAGTTTGCCGTGCTTCTGTACGCCGCAGACTACATGGTGCGCAAGATGGACGTCAAGGAGCATTTCTTCAAGGCGGTTTCTCCGATGGCGCTGGCGGTGGCGATTGTGGGCCTGCTGCTGCTGGCAGAACCGGACATGGGCGGCTTCCTGGTGATTGCCGTCATCGCCATGGGAATTCTGTTTCTGGGTGGGGTCAACGCCCGCATGTTTTTCCTCATTGCGCTGATTCTGGTGGTGGCGTTCGCGCTGATGATTGCGCTGAGTGAATGGCGCCGTGAGCGCATCTTTGCCTATCTGGATCCCTGGAGCGAGAAGCACGCGCTGGGCAAGGGCTACCAGTTGTCTCACTCGCTGATCGCCATTGGTCGGGGTGAAATTTTCGGTGTGGGGTTGGGCGGTAGTGTGGAGAAACTGCACTGGCTGCCAGAAGCCCACACCGATTTCCTGCTGGCGGTGATTGGCGAAGAGTTTGGTCTGGTCGGCGTGTTGCTGGTGATTGGGCTGTTCCTGTGGCTGACCCGGCGCATCATGCACATCGGGCGCCAGGCCGTTGCCCTGGACCGGGTGTTTGCCGGTCTGGTGGCGCAAGGGGTTGGCATCTGGATGGGTTTTCAGGCGTTCATCAACATGGGGGTGAACCTGGGCGCCTTGCCAACCAAGGGCCTGACCCTGCCCCTCATGAGCTATGGCGGCTCCGCCATCCTGGTCAACCTGATTGCCATCGCTGTGGTGCTGCGGATTGACTACGAGAATCGCCAGTTGATGCATGGGGGGCGGGTATGAACACCTTGAACGCCGCCGGGCCGCCCCAAGGCGTGAGGTCCCCCTCGGGGGGCAGCGCAGCCGACGCAGTGGCAAGCCCCGGTCCGGGCGGAAGCGCGGAACGCAAGGGGGCGCAAGTTCGTTGCGCACTAGTCATGGCGGGGGGCACCGGAGGGCACATCTTTCCAGGCTTGGCCGTGGCCCAGGCGCTGCGCGACAAGGGGTGGCGTGTCCATTGGCTGGGCGCACCAGACAGCATGGAAAGCCGCCTCGTTCCACCCAAGGGATTTCCGCTGGAGTTGGTGAACTTCTCCGGAGTGCGTGGCAAGGGCCTGCGTACGCTCGTGGCACTGCCCATTCGCCTCGTACATGCCTTGTGGCAAAGCTTGCAAGTGCTGCGCCGCGTGCAGCCCGATGTGGTGGTGGGACTGGGTGGCTACATCACGTTTCCCGCCGGGCTGGTGGCGGCGCTGATGGGCAAACCCTTGGTGCTGCATGAGCAAAACTCGGTGGCCGGCATGGCCAACCGGGTGTTGGCAACGGTGGCGCGACGCGTGTTCACGGCTTTTCCCAACGTTTTTGGCAAGGGTCAGTGGGTGGGCAACCCTTTGCGCGCCGAGTTTCTGACACAAGCGTCGCCCCAGGCCCGGTTTGCCGGTCGCACCGGTCCGCTGCGCTTGCTGGTGGTTGGAGGCAGTCTGGGAGCACGCGCACTCAACACGGTGGTGCCGCAGGCGTTGGCCCTCATTGCCCCAGAGCAACGCCCGATGGTCACCCACCAGAGCGGGGAAAAGCAGATCGACGAGTTACGTGCCAATTACGCCAGCGCCAGGGTGGCCGCCGAACTCACGCCGTTTATCGACAATACGGCGCAAGCGTTTGCGGATGCCGATCTGGTGATTTGCCGCGCCGGCGCAAGCACCGTAACCGAATTGGCTGCCGTGGGTGCGCCGGCTTTGTTCGTGCCCTTCCCCTTCGCGGTGGACGACCACCAGACCCGCAATGCCATGTTTCTGGTCGATCAGGGGGGCGGCTGGCTCATGCAGCAAACCGAGTTCACGCCCGAAGCATTGGCAAAGCTGCTACAAGAAACAGAGCGCTCTACGCTTGTCAGTAAAGCGTTGCAGGCCAAATTGGTTCAAAAAATCGGCGCCACGCAGGCGGTGGTGCTAGCGTGCGAGGAGTTGGTCGCATGAAACACGCGATCCAGCGCATTCACTTCGTCGGCATCGGCGGTGCGGGCATGTCGGGCATCGCCGAGGTGCTGCACAGCCTGGGCTATTTTGTTTCGGGGTCAGATCTCCAACCCAGTGCCGTGCTGCATCGTCTCACGGCGCTCGGTATTCAGACCTTTATCGGGCATGCACCCGGCCATGTGGAGGGTGCGGACGTCGTCGTCATATCCACCGCAGTGCCAGCAGACAACTGCGAAGTGATTTCTGCGCGCGCACGTGGCTTCCCGGTGGTACTGCGTGCCCAGATGCTGGCCGAGTTGATGCGTACCCGCCAGGGCATCGCCATTGCCGGAACCCACGGCAAGACCACCACTACCAGCCTGGTGACCAGCGTGCTGCTGCAAGCCGGGCTGGACCCCAGCTTTGTGATTGGTGGGCAGCTCAACGGTGCCGGAGTCAATGCGCGCCTGGGCCAGGGTGAGTTCATGGTGGTGGAAGCCGATGAGTCCGATGCGTCTTTCTTGCACTTGTCGCCGGTGATGGCGGTGGTGACGAATATCGATGTCGACCACATGGAGACCTACGGGCACGACCTGAACCGGCTCAAAGCGGCGTTCGTCGATTTTCTGCATCGCATGCCGTTTTATGGCACGGCCATCGTGTGTACCGAAGACGCATTGGTGCGTGACATCGTGGGGCACTTGCGCTGCCGAGTCGTCGGTTACGGCTTCGGGGCCGATGCCGCAGTGCGCGCCATCGACGTGCGCGCGGTGGGTGAGCAGATG
>CAJBVC010000181.1 GCA_903958915.1 uncultured beta proteobacterium | reverse complement strand
CTACGGCAAGTCGGCAGATGGCAGCGCCAAGGTTCGCGGCCCGCTGCATCTTTCCACCGGGCAAGAGGCTGTTGCGGCGGGTGTGTGCGCCCATTTGCAACACCATGATTACCTTACCTCGACGCACCGGGGCCACGGGCACACCCTGGCCAAAGGTGCGGACGTGCAGCGCATGATGTGCGAGCTATTTGGCAAGGCCAATGGCAGCAACGGAGGCAAGGGGGGCTCCATGCACATTGCCGACTTTTCGGTCGGCATGCTGGGTGCCAATGGGGTGGTGGCCGCCGGCCTGCCGATTGCCGTGGGTGCGGCCCACGCACAAAAACTGCAGCAACGCGCGGGCATCACGACGTGCTTCTTTGGGGATGGCGCTATCAACCGGGGGCCATTTCTGGAGGCCCTAAACTGGGCGCGTGTCTTTGCCTTGCCCGTGCTTTTCGTTTGCGAGGACAACCGCTGGAGCGCCACCACGGCAAGCGGCCCCATGACCGCAGGACTCGGTGCCTCCGCTCGCGCTGTGAGCATGGATATTGCCTCCGAGCAAGTGGACGGCAACGATGTCTGGGCGGTCTACGCTGGTACAGGCCGCATGGTGCAGCAGGTACGCAGTGGTGGCGGGCCGCGCCTGTTGCATGCCATGACCTACCGGGTCAAGGGGCACGTTTCAGTGGACGCAGCGGCCTACCGGGATGCCAACGAACTGCAGGAGGCACTGAAGACCGACCCGATTGCCCGCGCGCGTCAAAAATACCTTTCGCTGCCCGCAGCGGAGCCGATGCAACTGGACGAGATTGAACGCTTGGCAGAGCAGGAAATAGCGGCTGCCGTCGCTTTTGCCGAGGCCTCTGCCTGGCCTCAGGCGAGCAGCGCCTTCACCGATGTACAGAACGTGGGAGCTGGCCAATGGCGCTGATGACCTATGCCCAGGCCGCTGTGCTGGCGCTGCAGCACGAGATGCAGTCCGATGCCAATGTGGTCGTGCTTGGCGAGGATGTAGGCCGGGGCGGCATCTTTGGCCAGTACAAGGGATTGCAGCAGCAGTTCGGCGAACAGCGGGTGATTGACACCCCCATCAGCGAGTCCGCCATTCTGGGCGCAGGGGTTGGCATGGCGCTGGCCGGGTTGCGCCCGGTGGTTGAGATGCGTGTGGTGGACTTTGCTCTGTGCGCCATGGATGAAATCGTCAACCAGGCGGCCAAGAACCGTTTCATGTTTGGTGGACAGGGACGTGTTCCGCTGGTGATGCGCATGCCCATTGGCATCTGGGACGCATCGGCCGCACAGCACTCGCAGTCCCTGGAGAGCTGGTTTGCACACATGCCCGGCTTGGTCGTAGTATGCCCGGGCACACCGCAAGACAACTACGGTTTGCTGCGCGCGGCATTGGCCAGTGGCGACCCGGTCATCTATATGGAGCACAAAACCCTGTGGGGCGTGGAAGGTGACGTGGATTCGGCCTGTACGGTGCCTTTGGGGCGTGCAAAAACCCTGCGCGAGGGCAATCACCTCACACTGGTGAGCTGGAGCAGGCAGTTGCAGACCTGCGCTGCCGCCTGTGAACGACTCGCCCAGGAGGGTGTCAATGTGGATTTGATCGACTTGCGCACCATCTGGCCGTGGGATCGAGACACGGTCTTGGCTTCCTGTGCACGAACCGGGCGCCTGCTGGTGGTTCACGAAGCTGTACAGGCAGCAGGCTTCGGGGCAGAAATCGCGGCCACTGCGGCCGAAGTCACCGGCTGTCGCGTCAAGCGCCTGGGTGCTCCGCGCGTTCCCGTGGGGTATGCGCCAGTGTTGGAGGCCCAGTCGCGTATACACACCGAGGGCGTCATTGCCGCCGCACGTGCCGTGCTAAAGTGAACCATGCTGCATATTCACGAGCCAAACCATTTACCGATTGAAGTGCCAGACCCTGCCGCGCAAGATGAAGTTACCGTCATTCCACTGAAAATTGAGGACTGGTTGACCGTCATCGTGATGGG
>CAJBVC010000180.1 GCA_903958915.1 uncultured beta proteobacterium | reverse complement strand
TGCGAATCGGAAACCACACGCGGTAGTCGCGCACTTCCAGCAACGTAGCGCCCGGGGCCGGGTCCTGCGCCAGCACGGAATTGGCGCTGGTAACACTCTGAACAGAGGCGTCTGCACCATTCAAGCCGAGGCCGTCATACAGCACGCAGCGCACCGCGTGGTTGGGCCGGGGCATGTGCAGTTGCGGCGGTGCGGTGCGGCAGCGCTCCATCACGTTGCCGCAACGGTCAGCAAAGCGGCAACCGCCAAAGTGCTGGTTGAGCAACGGCACGGTGCCCGGAATAGAAGCCAACTTTCGTCCACGCTTGCTGGTATCGGGCAAAGCGTCAAACAGGTTGGCTGCGTACGGGTGCAGCGGCTTGGAGAAGAACTCGCCGGACTCGGCAACTTCAATGACCTGGCCCGCGTACATCAGCGCCACCCGATGCGCCATCTGTGACACTACTGCCAGGTCATGGGTAATCAGCAGCAAGGCCATCTTTTGCGATGCCTGCAACTCTTTCAGCAAATCCAGTATCTGCGCCTGAATGGTCACGTCCAGCGCGGTGGTGGGTTCGTCTGCAATGACGATTTCAGGATCAGCCGCCAAAGCGATGGCGATCATCACGCGTTGCTTCTGGCCGCCCGACATCTGGAACGGGTAATCGTTGATGCGCCGCTCGGGGTCGGGAATGCCCACCCGTTTGAGCCAGTCCAGGGCTTTGGCGTGCGCCGCATCACCGCGCAGTGCCGTGTGGCGCTCAACCACCTCGGTGATCTGCCGACCGACCGTCATGATCGGGTTCAGGCTGGTGCTGGGCTCCTGAAAAATGATGCTGATGCGGTGGCCGCGCACATCGCGCATGCGCGCTTCGGGCAACTGGGTGACGTCAATGCCATCGACATTCACACTGCCAGCGCTAATGCGCCCTGCATCAGGCAACAGACGCAAAATGGACATCGCTGTCATGGACTTGCCACAGCCCGACTCGCCCACCAGTGCAAAGGTTTCGCCCCGCTCGATGGTCAGACTGACCGCATCCACTGCGCGCACTAGGCCGCCATCAGAATCCAGGTCCGTCGTAAGGTTCTCTAATTGCAACATGGCAAATCCTAGGGCGTAACTACGGGCGCAACTGGGGAACTGGCAGACTTGGCGCGCTTGACACGGAAGGCGCGCTGCCGTGGATCAAAGGCTTCGTTGACCGCACGCGAGAAAAGCTGCATGGATAGCACCAGAGAGACCATCAGAGCAAAACCGGCAATCAGGTTCCACCACACCGTCGGGTCACGCGACAACTCTGTTTTAGACGTCGTGATCATGCCGCCAAAGCTGTTGGTGCTGGGGTCTACACCCAACCCCACGTACGCGAGCACAGCCTCGTACAACACAATTCCTGCGAATTCAAGCACCGAGACGATCAGTACGACATGCATGACATTGGGAAGAATATGCCGTCGCATGATGCCGAAGTGGGATACCCCAAAGGCACGCGCCGCCTGCACATAATCCAGCTCGGTAAGCTTCATGGTCTCAGCTCGCAACAACCGGGCCAGACTGGTCCAGCCGGTTATTCCAAGAACTATCGCAAGCAGGAACAGGCGAATGTCTGCCCGCTCCAGGCCGGTCTCAAACGAGGCCGCGTTCTTGTCGACGAAAACCTGGATCATCAGTACCACCGCTGCAAGTAACAACACTGACGGAATGGATGCCAACACGGTGATGAAG
>CAJBVC010000179.1 GCA_903958915.1 uncultured beta proteobacterium | reverse complement strand
TCCCAAATAGCGGACATCAGCGCCATATGCGTCACAGAGTCTGCCACTACGACCGCAATATCGCGCTCGACAGCCTGGAAACGGGCGACTGGAGAAAATACCGGCAAGTCGCGGACAAGCACTGGATCTAGTTCCAGTTCGAACAACATGGGCGCCTGTGCAAGCTCATAGCTTTGCCGCCACCGCGGGTGCAACTCGCCCACATGGCCAATGGCCTTGCCGCCAACGATCACCTGTGCACACCGACCCGGATGCATCGCTGGGTGTGTGCCTGGGGCAAACTCGGCAACACGTGGTGCCAGAAGCGATTCCACATCACCTTTTGCGTCGAAGAAGTCGACAACTCTTTCTTTGTGACCCCATTGCAAAGTGTCAGCACTGCCGCTTGCAAGTGCCGCTACCCGCATGGGTTGGTCAAAGCCCCGCACCGTAGTGTCAGACTCAGGAATCGAGGGGTCGCGCAGAAACACCCGGCCAATCTCGAACACCCGCAAACGTGGTGCCTTGCGTGCCACATTGAACTTTAAAACTTGTAGCAAAGAACCCAGCAGCGATGAGCGCATGACGCTCATTTGGCTCGCAATCGGGTTCATCAACCGGATCGGATTCTGGTTACCGGCGAGCTCATTTTCCCATCGCTCTTCCACGAAACTGTAATTGATGGTTTCG
This sequence comes from uncultured beta proteobacterium, assembly GCA_903958915.1. Lineage (GTDB taxonomy): Bacteria > Pseudomonadota > Gammaproteobacteria > Burkholderiales > Burkholderiaceae_C > Allorhodoferax. The sequence continues at coordinate 1,617 of CAJBVC010000179.1, read as the reverse complement.
TGGTAACCCAAAGCGGCCAGCGAGCGACGAATCGCAAACGGGCTGCGCTGCGACTCGCTGCGCTGTATGGCCGAGACCGGTGCCACGGGAGGGGTATCGGGCAAATTGTCGTAACCGATGACTCGCACCACCTCTTCAATCAGATCTTCCTCAATCTGAATGTCAAAGCGGTAGGTCGGCGGTGTCACCGTGATGACTCCGTCCGTTTGTGTCAGCGGCAATCCCAACCGCTGCAGCACGTCTGCACATTGCTCCTGACGTATCGGCATACCGATCACTTTAGCGGCCCTGGCAACACGCATGTTTACTGCTGCGGGAACAGGCACATTCGGTTGATGGTCATCAACGGGCCCACAAGTGGACTCGGGAGTACCGCAAATATCCAGCACCAATTGGGTAATGCGCTCAATGTGCTCTACCGTCAGACCGGGATCAACGCCACGCTCGAAACGGTGTCCGGCATCGGTCGAGAAGTTGTAACGGCGCGACCGTCCAGCGACGGACTTGGGCCACCAAAAAGCGGCTTCGATATAGATGTGACGTGTATCGTCTGTCACAGCCGTTGCATCACCCCCCATGATGCCAGCAAGTGATTCCACCTGCACTGCGTCAGCAATGACTCCTACCTTTTCGTCGACCGTCACGGTACTGCCATTGAGCAACTTCAGCGTTTCACCCGGTTTGCCCCAGCGCACCTGCAGGCCACCGTGGATCTTTTCGAGATCAAATATATGCGTTGGGCGTCCGAACTCGAACATCACATAGTTCGAGATATCCACCAGTGCGCTGACACTGCGTTGTCCACAACGCGCAAGCCGATCCACCATCCATTGCGGCGTCTTCGCCTGGGTGTTGACATTGCGCACCACGCGACCGGAGAATCGGCCACACAGATCGGGCGCGCTGATGGTGACGGGCAATCTGTCATCACTTGTAACACTGACTGGCGTTATGCCTGGTGTCAGCAGCGGCGCACCGGTCAATGCAGATACTTCTCGCGCCACGCCATAGACACTCAGGCAATGCGCCAGATTGGGCGTGAGCTTAAGAGTGAACAGTGTGTCGTCCAGATTCAGGTGTGTACGGATGTTCTGACCCAGCGGCGCATCGGCTGCCAGTTCCAGAAGGCCACCATGGTCGTCCGCCATCTGAAGCTCTTTGGCAGAGCACAACATGCCCTGGCTTTCAACACCACGCAGTTTGCCAACCTTGATCAGAAACGGCTTGCCGTCTTCGCCCGCCGGCAGTTCGGCACCCACCAGTGCGCAAGGCACACGAATGCCGACGCGGGCATTGGGCGCACCGCAAACGATGCTGAGCAGCGCGGACTGGCCGACGTCCACAGTGCAGACCCGCAACCGGTCCGCATTGGGATGTTGCTCAGCCGTTTTGATCTCCCCAATCACAATCTTTGAGAACGCAGGGGCCACGGGCTTGAGCTCTTCCACCTCCAGACCCGCCATGGTGAGCGTTTCAGCCAACACAGTGGTTGAAATGGGGGGATTGCAGAAGGCGCGTAGCCAGGACTCAGGAAATTGCATAAAAAATCTCTACCAAATAAGTACCATGCACCACCAGCGATGCCTTGCGCCAGGAACACCGTGGAACCGGCTTAGC
>CAJBVC010000178.1 GCA_903958915.1 uncultured beta proteobacterium | reverse complement strand
GGTTTGACAAGTGGTTCACCAGCCCGGATACCGGCCAACGTGGTGGTTGCACGTGTGCGTGCGGCTGTGATGTCCATGCGCTGTCGGGGAAGACGGCGAGGACTCCTTGTCAGTGGTATCTCTCATGAAAATTCTCGGTTCTTCCATGCGGTGGGCAATTGCGTCTGCCATTGTCCTTGCTGCGTCTGCCCTACACGCGCAGCCCCCTGTTCGTTTGCCCGACACGGTGGTTACGGCCACGCGTGTTGTTCAGCCACTTTCAGACCTGGTTGCCGATGTCAGTACCTTTGAGCGGGCCGACATAGAGCGCCTTGGCATCACTTCGCTCACCGAACTGCTTGCGCGGTTGCCGGGTCTGCAGACTGTCAGCTCGGGGGATTCTCAGCGGGTCTTCATTCGCGGCGCGGATGCCCGTATGACAGCACTCTACATCGACGGCGTGCGCGTCGATTCTCAGGACGGCCTGACCCTGGGCGGCGGCGCGCCGTGGGATCTGGTGCCGCTGGCGCAGATCGAACGTATTGAAGTGCTGCGCGGACCGGCCAGCGCGGTCTATGGGTCGGACGCCATGGGTGGCGTGGTGCAGGTCTTTACGCGGCAGGGAACCGGCACGCCAGGCCACTTTGCGGAACTGGGAGCGGGCAGCTTCAATGCGCAGAAGGCGCGGTTCGGTCTGCGTGGCGCGTCTGGCGGCTGGCACTATGCCCTAAGCCTCGGTAGAGAGCAAAGCGATGGTTTCAATACCCGCCCTGATCTGGTCCACACGCCCGACAAGGAATCGAGCAGCCAACGGTCCGCCAGCCTGCGTCTGGGTTACGACATCTCATTGGCGCACCAGGTGCAGTTGACAGCATTGGATACCCAGCGCGATTCGCGTTACGTGCCCTGGGGTGGGGGTGCCGATATCCCGGCCAGTGGCCACCTCAGCGCATTGGCCTTGAAGTGGGCTGGCCGCTGGAGTGACGACTACCGCACCCAGGTCTCTATCGCCCGCAGCGCCGTCGCCAAGAGTGATGCTGCGCCCAACGACTACAAGACCAGCACACAAAGCGCGTTGTGGGAGAACCATCTGCGCGCTTTCAGCGGCGACCTGACAGCGGTGCTGGAACAAAAGCGCGATGCGTTCGTGGCGCTCCCGACCACCTGGGACCCCCGCATTGAGGGTGATCGCACCCAGAACGCGCTGGCCCTGGGCTATGGCGTATCGATGGGCCCACATGCAGTCCAACTCAATGCGCGCAGCGACCGCGACAGCGTCTTTGGCAGCCACCAGACCGGTTCTGCCGCTTACGCCTATGCCCTGAGCCAGCGTTGGCGCGCCAGCCTGTCCACCGGCTCAGCGTTTCGCGCACCCACGTTGGAGCAGGTGTTTGGGCCATATGGCAGCCAGCAACTCAAGCCCGAAACCAACCAGAGCCATGAAATGTCCTTGCGCTACCAAGATGCGGTCAGCGACCTGCGTCTGGTGGTCTATCGCAACGAAATCCGGGACATGATCAGCTCCAGTGCCACGCTGGACACCTGCGCCGCAGGCTTCTTTTGCTACTACAACGTGGGCAAAGCGAGCATTCAGGGTTCCACGCTGAGTGCACGGCACCAATGGGGGGCGTTTGCGTTGCAAGGATCCTTCGATTTTCTCGACCCGCGCGACGATGTGACGGGCAAGGTGCTGAGTCTGCGTGCACGCCGCTCGATGGCTTTGGGCTTTGACACCCACACGGGTGCATGGCAATGGGGCGCCGACTGGCGCGCAGTGGGTGAGCGTTTTGACAATGCGGCCAACACCCGCACGCTGGGCGCCTACGAACTGCTGGGTCTGCATGCCAGTACCGCGCTGGGACGCGACTGGAAGCTGGTGGCGCGCATCGACAACGCCACCGACCAGTCGTACCAGGAGGTTGGCGACTACGCCACACCCGGGCGTACTTTCTTTGTCGCACTGCAATGGAATCAGCGTTAAAAGTGCCTGTGACGCCCGCCCATAAAGCGCAAGAAGCTATGTTTTTGATAGCGATGAGGTGCTGGCTGATGTTGGTAGCACTGGTAGGTATGTGCAGTGCCCCGTTGGCACAAGCCCTGCAGATCACCGACGACCGCGGTGTTGCGGTGACGCTGGCGCAGCCGCCCCAGCGCATCATCAGCCTGATGCCGGCGCTGACCGAAACCATTTGCGCGCTGGGCCAGTGCGCACGCCTGGTGGGTGTGGATAGGGACTCCAACTTCCCCGACAGCGTGCGTCGGCTGGCGACGGTGGGTGGTGGTCTGGACCCCAATATCGAAGCCATCGTGGCACTGCGTCCCGATGTGGTGGTGATGGCTGCCAGCGCCCGTTCGCAAGAGCGTTTGCAGCAATTGGGACTCAAGGTCGTTGCGCTGGAGCCCAAGAACCATGCCGATGTGCAGCGCGTCATTAGCCAACTTGGCGTCTTGCTGGGCTTGCCTGATGCATCCGCCCTGTGGCGCTCCATTGACGCCGAAGTGGCTGCGGCTGCGCGGTCGTTGCCCCCTTCCGTACAGTCGGCGCGCGTGTACTTCGAAGCCAGCGTCGGGATGTATGCAGCGGGCGAGGCGTCGTTTATCGGGGAAACCCTGACCCGGCTGGGTGTCAGGAACATCGTGCCGGCACGCATGGGGCCGTTTCCGCAGTTAAACCCTGAATACGTGGTACGGGCGGATCCGGATCTCATCATGGTGGGCGATGGCCATTCGCTGGGGCTGGAGCAGCGCCCGGGCTGGTCGGGCATGCGGGCAATTCGGGCGCAGCGGGTGTGTCGCTTCAGCACCGAGCAGGGTGACACGCTGGTGCGTCCCGGCCCGCGCCTGGCCGAAGGTGCGCGCACCATGGCGCGCTGCCTGCGTGACAAGCTTGCCAGCCCTGCTGGGGGCCAGACGCCATGAACCAGCAACGCGCCCAATGGCTGAGCGGGCTATTGCTGCTCGTGTCTGTTGGGCTGGCGCTGCTGGGCGCGGGGGTGGGAAGCACCGGCTTTGACAGTGTGGTGCGGGCCATGAGTGACCCGATTGCCTGGCAAATTGTCTGGGATATCCGCCTGCCGCGCACTGCAGGTGCCTGGGTGGCCGGCGCCTTGCTGGGGCTGTCAGGTGCGGTGGCACAAGGGCTGTTTCGCAACCCG
>CAJBVC010000177.1 GCA_903958915.1 uncultured beta proteobacterium | reverse complement strand
GTGACCAGAACTTCATCGGCACCGTCGACCACGTGGGCGTTGGTCATGATGAAACCATCAGCCGTCAACACAAAGCCGGACCCCACACCGCGAGGCTGCTCCTCTTCCTGCTGTGGACGGTTTTGTCTGGGTGCCTGGCGTGGATGCCCTGGAATGTTGGGCGCGGGTATACCAAAGCGGCGGAAGAACTCCAGAAACTCCTCATCGCCCGGCATACCCTGCTGGGACCGGGATTTCACTTTTTCCATCGTGCGAATGTTCACGACAGATGGCCCCACCTGGTCCACCAGATCGGTGAAGTCAGGCAACGCGCGCACCTGCGCCGTCGCTGGCTGCAGGGGTGCCAGAGCAGTAAACGCAGCGCCAGTGAGCGCCACGGCCATGCAAAGACTACGTAGTGGTTGGATCACTCGGATGGTCATCGAATACCTTTCGATCAAAAAAATCAGTAACTGGGGTCGTTTCACTTGCGTTCAAGAGCTGTCGTGAACGCCATCAGGGTTACCAGCGGCACCTCACCCACCACGGTGGCCCACCAGTCCCCCAAATGGCGCGTCAGGGTATGGGTGGCGCCGCCCAGGTTGGTGTGGCCTTCTCGCACATGGCGGCGCGGGTCGAAGGCCTCAATGAAGACAGACACTGTGGCAAGACCATCAGAGAACACCCACTGCATGGGTGCGCCAGCACGCGAACCGCCTGCCAAAGCCGCATTGCCACGACGGTAGCAACCCATGGTTTGAAATCCTTTGACCGGTCGTTGTATTGCCCACCCCTGGGACTCCGGTGTGATTTTTTGCAGATCCGGTCGTTCCACGCGATAGCCTCTGGTATCGCCCATCATCTGATGCAACTTGCCCATACTCACTGGCGTATCCAACTGCAGTTCCGAAAAGGCCGACTGCTCGAGTACACGCCCGTCCAGGTCCAGGGTCTGCAACTGCATGACCAACCCGGTGCGCCTTTCGCTCCAGACGCGATAGCCAAACCGGAGGTTGTCGTTTGGGACCAATTGCACAATTTCCGCATCGAATCCGGCGATGCGGTCCCCACCCAACCGCTTCAGCTGGTAGGTTTCATCAATCGACGATTGCGTTGACTGTATGAAACCGGGAAACTGTCCCAGTGACTCCCGCGTTTCGACGATAGCGACCTTTGACTCAGGGAAAAAAGTCACAACCTGGTCATTGCGTCGAAAAGTGGCCCGCGGTTTTCCGCTCAAGGACTCGACCCGTTCCACCTGCTGCTGGCCATCCGCAACATGCCATATCCTGGCACTGGCCATACTGCCGGTCGCCGACACGACAAAGGTTCCCGAGTAGGAACGGTGACGCGAGGCTTCGTGCACCCGAATGAGCCAGGCGTGAATACCGTCATCAGCAGCCGGCGTGCTCTGGGCCGTCGCATGGCCATGGACGGACCACAGCAGGCACGCCAGCGCGAGGGTGGCCCATCGACACAGCAACGCCGTCACCGAACTGGCACCTCAAAGGTTGCGTTGCGCAAGAATCCGCTCGATCGCTGCAAGGCCGAATGACCGCCCAGCTGCTGGTGCGCGGCCAGCAACCTGTCCAGTTCGGGGTCGCGAATCATGACCGGTGTAACGGCCTCGGTTGGCAGAGGCGGAGCAATTGCCGCTGGCTTGGTTGACGGGGCCGAGGACAACTGCACACCAGGTTGCGACTCCGGCTGTTGCCACTGTCCCATGCTCACAACCATCACCAGCGCGCTGCACGCGACCCCGGCAACCAACTTCCAACGTAAACTGCCAGCGTTGGCGCTGTGGTTCCTTGCAACACCGTCCAGCGTGGCTTGCAATGCGGTGCTCTGCGGGCGTGGATAGACCGGTTCCTGTGCCAACTGTTGCTCAAACTTTCGCAGAAACTCCAGATCCCGGCCGACCGCGGCAAGTTCGGCGCTGCGCAAAACATCTCCAACGACATGGTAAGCGTGCCACTGGCGGACGTTATTTGCATCGCCGGCCACAGCGCCGAGCGCTTGCACCATTTCCACCGGGTCGAATTCCCCATCAACCATGGCTGAAAGGCGTTCATCCGACGGCGTGCCGACATTTTTCATCATCACTCCTTACCAGCGTTTACTGGTCTGCTTGTCCAGCAAGGGCTTGATCCGGGCCGAAATGGCCTCCCGCGCTCGGAAAATCCGCGATCGCACCGTACCGATGGGGCAATCCATCGCCACAGAAATCTCCTCATAGCTCAAGCCCTCAATCTCACGCAACACAATGGCTTCCCTCAAGTCCTGCGCCAGCTCGTCCATCGCTGCATTGACCACTGCTGCAATTTCTTTTGCTGCCAACAGGGTTTCTGGCGTCTCGTCTGTACTTGGTTCGTTTATTTGCCAGGAAGTTTCATCTTCCTCTTCACTTGTTTGTGAACTATGCAGTACTGCAGGTTCCCTTTTGAGTTCCAACAGCGACTTCTTGGCGGTGTTGACGGCGATGCGGTAAAGCCATGTGTAAAACTGTGCGTCGCCACGAAACTGGTGCAGGGCACGGTAGGCCCGGATAAAAGTCTCCTGGGCAATGTCCTCCACCAGGTCAACGTCGCGCACCATCCGTCCGATCAGGCGCTGAATACGCCGCTGGTACTTGAGCACGAGTAGGCCGTAAGCGCGTTGGTCTCCGGCCAAAGTGCGCTCTACCAATGCCAGATCAGTCGCTTGCGCGGTCTGGAGGTTATCCGCTGTCATGCAACAACGGCACGTCGGAGCGCACGCCACTGCGCATCGGCCGCATTGCGAGACAGCCACAGCCAGGACAGTTGCCCGGCAGGATGGGCAACCGTCACCAGCAGCAGGCCCTGCAAGTCCATTCGCAACACCAGGTTGCACGCAGATTCATCCGCAAATCCGTCCCAATGCCAATGCGTTCCATCCCAGCACAGCAGTCCCTCCGACGAGCGCTGCCAACCCCAGCAAGCGGTCGCGCCGCACAACGTCGTGCCAAGGCCGATGGCCATCATTTCTATTGGCGAAAGTGCTTGCGTGGCACCAAAGAGTAACAGTGCGAATAGGCCTATTACCCACAGCAAGACAACCAGGGCGAGGTGTCGAACCGATCGCACCACCCTGTAACTAACCGTCGGGGCACGGTGCATGTTGGAGTACGGCTGACGTCGGTCAGACGCGTTTGAAAACCAGAGTACCGTTGGTGCCGCCAAAACCGAAGTTGTTCTTCATCGCGACGTCCATGCGCATGTCACGCGCAACATTGGCACAGTAATCCAGGTCACACTCCGGATCCTGATTGAAGATATTGATCGTGGGCGGACTTTTCTGGTGGTACAGGGCCAGTACGGTAAAAACCGACTCCACACCACCCGCACCGCCCAGCAAATGGCCGGTCATGGACTTCGTGGAATTCACGACCACCTTTTTCGCATGGTCGCCCAACGCAGCCTTGATGGCGTTGGTTTCATTCAAATCACCCAACGGCGTGGAAGTACCATGGGCGTTGAGGTAGTCCACCTGGTCGGCATTCACACCCGCATTGCGCAGTGCTTCGACCATGGCGCGCCTGGGCCCGTCCATGTTGGGGGCGGTCATATGCCCTGCATCGGCGCTCATGCCGAAACCTGCCAACTCGGCATAGATGCGTGCACCCCGCGCGACGGCATGCTCATACGCTTCGAGCACCACCACACCGCCACCCTCACCCAGCACAAAACCATCCCTGTCCTTGTCCCAGGGGCGCGAGGCCGTCGCCGGATCATCGTTGCGCGTGCTGAGCGCCCGCATTGCGGCGAAGCCCCCGATGCCCAGAGCCGAAACCGTGGCTTCCGAGCCCCCTGCCACCATCACGTCGGCATCGCCATATTCGATCATGCGCCCAGCCTGACCAATGCAATGCAGCCCCGTAGTACAGGCAGTGACAATCGCCAGATTGGGGCCTTTGAAGCCGTAACGCATCGACACATGTCCAGCCGTCATGTTGATGATGGTTGCCGGTACAAAGAACGGAGAGATGCGTCGGGCCCCCCGGTTCAGGTACTCGTTATGCATGGACTCGATCAGCGGCAACCCGCCAATGCCAGAGCCGATGACGCAGCCAATGCGTGTCGCTTCCTCTTCACCCAGCGCGTCGCCGGTGGGAAGCCCGGCATCTTCGACCGCCTGCACTGCGGCCACGATGCCATAGTGAATGAAACAGTCCATGGCCCGGGCATCCTTGGAGCTGATGTAGGTCTCAAGGTCAAGGCCGCGCACTTCACCCGCTATCTTGCAGGCAAATGTGGACGCATCAAACTTGGAAATGGTGTCCACGCCCGACTTTCCAGCCAGGATGTTTGCCCAGGCTTGCGCGACCGTATTGCCTACGGGACTAACGCAGCCCAAACCAGTGACAACAACGCGACGACGAGCCATACAGTGCGATTTTCAGCAATGGGTCAAAGAAGGGCCGTGAAACACGGCGTTGCAGCCCGACGGGCTGCGCAGGCGATTCACCCTCGTGGGATCAGGCTTTTTTGTGCGTTGTCGCGTAATCGATCGCGTTTTGCACGGTGGTTATCTTTTCTGCGTCTTCGTCCGGAATCTCAATCCCGAATTCGTCTTCCAACGCCATCACCAGTTCAACGGTGTCCAACGAGTCGGCGCCGAGATCGGCGACAAAAGCTTTCTCGTTGGTTACTTGCGACTCTTCCACGCCAAGTTGCTCGGCAATGATTTTTTTGACGCGTACTTCGATATCACTCATAGCTTCCCTCTGAGGGTTGAAAATTAATCCGTGATTTTACCCACGTTAGAGGGGAGTCCCTAACAAGGCAGCCAAACGGACACGTTGGCGTTAATTTTGGCGACTACATGTACATGCCGCCGTTGACATGCAGCTCCTGCCCCGTCACGTAACCCGCATGCGCAGAGGCAAGATAGGCCACAGCATGCGCGATATCCGCTGGTTTGCCAAGGTGACCGACCGGAATCTGGCCCAACAGGGTCTTTTGCTGCTCTTGCGACAAGGCTGCCGTCATGTCGGTCTCGATGAACCCTGGGGCAATGCAGTTCACGGTAATGTTACGGGACCCCAGTTCACGGGCCAGCGACCGCGTCATACCGGCAACCCCGGCTTTTGCGGCAGCATAATTGGCCTGACCCGGGTTGCCAGAGGCTCCCACCACCGAGGTAATGTTGATGATGCGTCCGTAACGCTGCTTCATCATGGTGCGCATGACCGCCCTGCTCATGCGAAAAACGCCTTTGAGGTTGGCATCGATCACGGCATCCCACTCACTGTCTTTCATGCGCATGGTCAGGTTGTCGCGGGTAATGCCAGCGTTGTTGACCAGAACGTGCAGTCCGCCATACTCTTTCACCACAGCATCCACCAACGCATCCGCCGCCGCACCATCGGTTACATCCAGCACCCGACCCACGCAGCCCGCAAAACCGGCCAATGAGCTGCCAATCTTGATCGCACCTGCATCGGTCGTGGCCGTTCCAACCACACGCAGACCCCGCTGTGCCAATTCCAACGCCACTGCAGCACCAATGCCGCGCGACGCACCGGTTACCAGGGCAACCTGCTGACCTTCTGATTGGGTGTCACTCATGCCAGTTGTCCTTTGACGTCATTCAAACTGGCCGGGTCAAACAGTGCCAGGCCGGTCATTTCTGCATCAATACGTTTGGTCAGCCCCGCCAACACTTTCCCCGGGCCGCACTCAACCACAGTGGTCAGGCCGCGCGCCTTGAGCGCCAGCATACATTCAACCCAGCGCACCGGGCCAAAGGCCTGGCGGTACAATGCATCGCGCAAGCCCGCCGCATCCTGCTCCACCCGCACGTCAACATTGTTCACCAGTGGTATGTGTGGCGACGCAAACGCGGTAGATGCCAAATGTTCCCGTAACTTCTCGGCGGCTGGACGCATCAGGCTGGAATGAAATGGCGCGGACACGGGCAACGGCAGCGCGCGCTTGGCACCATTGGCTTTCAAGGTTTCGCACGCTTTGTCGACCGCCGCCTTACTGCCCGCGATGACGGTCTGCGTCGGGTCATTGAAGTTGACTGCTTCCACCACTTCACCGGAACTTGCACCAAACGCCTGTGTCACCTCCTCACAAAGCGCGCGCACACGCTGGGCATCCATTCCCAAAATCGCCGCCATGGCACCCTGCCCGGCTGGCACCGCCTCTTGCATGGCTTGCGCGCGCAGCCGCACCAAAGGTGCCGCTTGCGCCAATGTCAGCGCACCTGCGGCGACAAGTGCCGCATACTCACCCAGAGAATGACCGGCCACCGCGGCCGGCGCGATACCGACTTCGGCCATCCAGACCCGGTAAGCTGCCACCCCCGCGATCAGCATGACCGGTTGGGTATTGGTTGTCAGGGCCAATGCCTCCTTGGGGCCATCGTGAATCAGTTTGGCAACGTCCTCACCCAACGCCTGGGAAGCTTCCATCAGGGTCTGAACCACAACGGGGTGGTCACCCCAGCCATCGAGCATACCGACCGACTGCGACCCCTGGCCTGGGAAAACAAATGCAAATGGTTTCATATTCAACAAGAAAATAGCTCAGCAAGACCGTCGTTATTGCGTAAGCAGCTACAGATTCAGGAGCACAGCGCCCCAGGTAAAACCACCGCCTACACCCTCGAGCAGCAAGGTCTGGCCGGGCTTCACTTTACCGGAACGCACTGCAGTATCCAGAGCAAGTGGAATGGACGCTGCAGATGTATTGCCATGTTGGTCCACGGTCACCACCACTTTTGCCATTGGCACCCTGAGCCTGCGTGCAGTGCTTTGCATGATGCGGATATTGGCCTGGTGGGGAATCATCCAGTCAATGTCCGCTGCAGTGCGGTGCGCTTTGTCCAATACCGCCAAAGCCGCGTCTTCCAGCACCCCCACCGCAAGCTTGAACACGGCCTGACCGTCCATCTTCAGCAGCGGATCCCCAAGTATTGCTCCACCCGAAACATGGCCAGGCACGCACAAAATGTCGACGTGCTTGCCGTCCGCATGCAGGTCGCTTGACAAGAGACCGGGCGTCGAGGATGCCTCCAGCACTACCGCGCCGGCACCATCGCCAAACAACACGCAGGTCGTTCGATCGGAAAAGTCCAGAATGCGGGAGAACACTTCGGCGCCCACCACCAAAGCACGTTGCGCAGCACCGGTGCGAATCATGGCGTCGGCGATGGTCAAGGCGTAAATGAAGCCACTACAGACCGCTTGCACGTCAAAAGCCGCTCCACCATTGGCACCCAGCTTGTTCTGCAAAATACACGCCGTTGACGGGAATACCATATCGGGTGTCGAGGTGGCGACAATAATCAGGTCGATTTCATTGGCGCTAAGCCCGGCAGCCTCCAAGGCACGCTTGCAAGCCTCCAAGCCAAGATCACTGCTAAAAACGCCATCATCGACAAAGTGGCGTGCCCGAATGCCGGTGCGCTCAACAATCCAGTCATCGGATGTTTCTACCCCACGCGCGTGCAGCGCGTCCACCATATCGCCATTGCTCACTCGACGGGGTGGCAAAAAGCTCCCGGTGCCTGTAATTCGCGAAAATTTTTTCATGGCCGAAGTGAAATGGACGTTGACCCGGCTAATTGGAACCCTGGGCCGACACCAACAATGGTGCAGCATGCGTGATGCGAACGCGAACCCGCTCCAACAAATCGTGCCGAGCAGCATCATACGCGCGGTTCAACGCATATCCGAACGCCATGGCGTCCGCGGAGCCATGGCTCTTGAATACCAGACCGCGCAGTCCCAACAAGGCCGCACCGTTGTAGCGACGGTGATCCACTCGATTTTTAAGCGCAGTTAACACAGAATAAGCAGCAATTGCTGCTATTTTAGTGAAGATGTTGCGGGAGAACTCAGCTTTCAAGAAACTGCCAATCATCGCTGCCAGGCCTTCACTGGTTTTCAAAGCTACGTTACCGACGAACCCGTCGCACACCACGATGTCGACCGTGCCTTTGAATATATCGTTGCCCTCCACATTGCCAAAAAAATTCAAATCACCCAATTTAGATGCAGATCGCAGCAGTTCACCCGCTTTTTTGATGATTTCGTTACCTTTGATGACTTCTTCACCAATATTGAGCAATCCGACCGAGGGCGTGTCCACGTCTTTCAACACCGATACCAGTGCCGATCCCATGACAGCAAACTGCAGCAGATGCTCGGCCGAACAGTCCACATTCGCACCCAGATCCAGCACTGTGGTGGCGCCACCGGTGGCATTCGGGATCTGACCGGCGATGGCGGGGCGCTCAATGCCGTCGAGGGTTTTCAGTATGTAGCGTGATATTGCCATCAGCGCTCCGGTATTGCCGGCAGACACTACTGCCTGCGCCGAACCATCTTTCACCTGCTGGATGGCCACGCGCATCGAGGAATCTTTCTTGCGACGCAGAGCGATCTCCAGAGGGTCGTCCATGGTGACGACTTCGCTCGCGGTCACTACACGCGCCCGTGGATGTGAGAAAGCACCGACCTGCTCAGCCAGGCCAACCAGAATCAGCGACGCCTGTGGGTGACTTTCAAGAAATTGCGTACACGCCGGAAGTGTGACCTGAGGGCCATGGTCACCCCCCATACAGTCAACGGCAATAGTAATCATGAAGATGCAGCACCAAAAATAGTCGCATTCAGGACGACTTGGGAGGCCAAAAAGCAAAAAGCCCGCAGCTACACAGCAGGTAGCTTCGGGCTTCGCGATACAGGAACCGGTGTGCGAGCCGGATCAGGCCTCAGATTTACTCTTGAGCACCTTGCGCCCACGATAAAACCCGGTCGGGCTGATGTGGTGGCGCAAGTGGGTTTCACCGGTTGTTGATTCGACGGCGATACCAGGCACCGTCAGGGCATTGTGCGAACGGTGCATACCGCGCTTCGAAGGTGATTTCTTATTCTGTTGGACGGCCATGATCCGCTCCTGGGCAAGGGTGCTGCGAGGGCCGCAACACTTGGGGGGTTAGTGAAAACGCGTCACTTATATAACGCGAAGCCTCGAATTATAACCTAAAGATTTCACTTCAGTGGGGGCCGTTGCGCTTGAGTTGCTGCAGTACGGCAAAAGGGTTGGGGCTTTCGTCTTCCCCCTGGTCGAAATCGGCATCCGCAGCCTGCAACTGGACGGGCACAGGGCAAGTGTCGTGCATGGGAGCAATGGGCAATGCCATCAAGAATTCGTCCTCTATCAGTTCAAGCAGATTAAATGCCCGACTGATCACCAATACATCTTCTTCGCAGACTTCATCCTCCACAGCGGCCAGCTCCTCGGTGGCAACGAACCGAAACTCTCGTGCAAACTCCACGGTGACTTCTGCTGGTCCCAGGCAGCGTTGGCAGGTGAGTGCCAGCGCTGCCTGGGCCGATAGGCGCAGCCACACCTGTTGGACACCATCGCCTCCCAACCGCATCTCACCATGTGCGCTAAAGTGCACACGGGCTTCAGCACCAACACCCTGGGTCTCGGCAATCAGGCGCTCAAAGTGCGCCAGACGTTCCTCGCCCAACAAATGACCGCCAGATTGTGCGAAGGAACTCAAGTGCAGTCGGCGGGGATCGTTTTCCGGTTTCATCCGCGCAGTGTAAGAGAATCCCTGCATGACCCCAATTTCCGAACCGAAACTCATCCTTGGCTCCACCTCGGTTTACCGTCGTGAGCTTCTGGAGCGCCTGCGCATTCCCTTTACCGTGGCATCGCCAGACGTGGACGAAACACCCGTGCCCCATGAGGCGCCAGCGACGCTGGCGCAGCGCCTGGCTCTGGCCAAGGCCAATGCCGTCGCACAACGCTTCCCCGACCATGTCGTGATTGGTTCCGACCAGGTGGCGGATCTGGACGGCGAGACCCTGGGCAAGCCGGGTGACCACGGGCGCGCCGTGGCACAGTTGCGGCGTATGCGCGGGCAAACGGTGGTGTTCCAGACAGCAGTGGCCGTAGTCTGCCAGGCTACCGGATTTTGCGAACAGGCATTGGCCGCGGTCGAAGTCACATTTCGTCAACTCACCGACCAGGAAATTGAGCACTACTTGCTGGCGGAAACACCCTACGACTGCGCCGGCAGCGCGAAAAGCGAAGGCTTGGGCATCACGCTGCTGGAATCCATCGTCAGCGATGATCCCACCGCCCTGATTGGTCTGCCGCTGATTCGCACCAGCCGGATGCTGCGCGCCGCTGGCATCGACCTGCTGCCCACCTCACCGCAAAGAACGCCGCCCCGCCACGCGCAAACCCTATGACAGCCAAACAAACCGGCACGGTGTACCTGGTACCGGCACCACTAGACTTTGGCTGCGCCACCACCGCACCGCTCACCGACGTCATGCCTGATGGCACTTTGCGCGTCGCTGCCACACTGCGGCACTGGGTCTGCGAGAGTGCCAAGACGACCCGTTCCTATCTCAAGCGGATCGGCGAAATCCATCCACTTCCCTGTGCCTTGCAGGAACTGCATTTGCAGGAACTACCCCGCGAAGTCCACAAAAAAGGCGACCATCAAGGGAGTTTTGACGCCCGTCACCTGTTGCAGCCGGCGCTCGAAGGAGCGGACATCGGACTGGTCAGCGAAGCCGGTATGCCAGCGATTGCCGACCCGGGCTCTTCGGTCGTGCGCGCAGCACACGAACTAGGGTTGACCGTGGTTCCACTTGTTGGCCCGGTATCGCTGCTGCTGGCGCTCGCTGCCAGTGGCCTCAATGGTCAGAATTTCGCGTTTGTCGGCTACGTTCCAAGTACACCGGCGGAGCGCATCAAACGCCTGCAGGAACTGGAGTCCCTGGCTCTCAAAACCGGCCAGACCCAACTCTTCATCGAGACCCCATACCGTAACACTGCGCTGTTGCAGGCTTTGCTACAGACCCTGCAGCACAACACGCGCTTGGCCACCAGCAGCGGCCTGACCCTCGCTGGCGCCCGCTGCCACAGCGACCTGGTGAAACACTGGAAGCACAAGGCCTGGAGCCTGGATAACGCCGTTCCGACCGTCTTTGCGATCGGTCGCTGATCCGCAGTCGATCTGCAGTTAGCGCAGGCCCGGCATTGTGCGGGCTGCCCGTACAGCGCCATCGCCAATAGCGGCGCCAAAGCGCTTGACCAGGCGTTCGGCGACGTTGTCCTTGCGGGTGTAATCGATCAACTCTTCGGCCTTGACCACTTCGCGCGCCACAAAGTCCACATTGCCAAGTTGGTCCGCCAGCCCCATGTCGACCGCCTGCTGGCCGGTCCAGAACAGGCCGCTAAAGGTTTCCGGTGTTTCTTTCAGGCGATTGCCACGCCCGGTTTTCACGACAGCAATAAACTGTTGGTGAATCTGATCGAGCATGGTTTGCGCAAACAGCCGCTGCTTTTCCGTCTGCGGACTGAAGGGATCGAGAAATCCCTTGTTTTCGCCCGCGGTCATCAGTCGCCGCTCTACACCGAGCTTCTCCATCAGACCGGTGAAGCCAAACCCGTCCATCAGTACCCCGATGCTGCCCACAACGCTGGCCTTGTCCACAAATATTTTGTCAGCGCCCACCGCGATGTAATACGCCGCCGAGGCACAGGTTTCTTCCACCACGGCATACACCGGCTTCTGGTGCAGCGCCTTGAGGCGTCGAATCTCATCGTTGATGATGCCGGCCTGCACCGGACTGCCACCCGGCGAATTGATCAGGAGCACCACTGCCTGCGCGCCCTTGTCCTCGAATGCGCTGCGCATGGCCGCCACCACCAGTTCGGCGCTGGCTTCGGCGCCCGATGCAATTTCCCCTTCAATTTTGACCATGGCCGTGTGCGGCGCCGTCACATCGGCGCTGGTGCCCTTGCGATCCATCCCAACCCAGACCAGACCGACCAGGAAAAGCAGCCAGGCCAACCGGATGGCATTGCGCCACCGACGCGCCTGTCGCTGCTCGGTAATCGCCGCCATGGCCAGGGTTTCAAGCGTCTTTCGTTCCCAGCCAGCACCCATTGGATTGTCCGCATTTGCTCCTTTTTTGATAGCTTCCTGCGCACGTGATTCGGGCGCTGGGTCCTGATTTAACGTGAAATCCTGGGTATCGGTTGTGTTGGGATCGGTCATTTCAGAACTCGGGTGGTTGCAATTGGGGGGCAGTATGCCAGTGGACCAGGCCATCGCACTCAGTCAGTGCGACCTTGACCAGTCCGCCGCGACAGGGCCCGCTACGGCAGCGGCCGGTGCTGGGTTCGTACATGGCTCCGTGGGTGGCGCACATCAGCCAATGGCCAGTGCTGTCGAAAAACTGGTTGGCCTGGTAGTCCATTTCCATGGGGACGTGGGCGCAGCGGTTCAGGTACCCATGCACCTGCCCTGTGTAACGGATGGCAAAGCCGCGCTGATTGCGGCCACAGTACACCACGTCGAAGGCGACCGCCTGCCCGCTGTTCACCAGTTCGTCCGAGCGGCATAACCGCACCGGCACGTTCACCTGCGGATTCGCTTCGCAGTGCCGCTGCTCATCCATGCTCGAACAACCAGGTCTGCAGTTGGGCCACCGAGTGCGCAATGAAGCGTGGCTGCAAGGATACAAACGCCTCGGGCTCATGCGCACCGTAGCTCACACCCACGCTGGCGCAACCGGCATTCAATGCCATTTGCAGGTCATGGGTGGTGTCGCCGATCATCAGGACACGATGCGGCGCGACATCCAACTCCGACATCAACTCGTTTAGCATCCGGGGATGGGGCTTGCCCGCCGTTTCATCTGCGGTGCGCGAACTGTCAAAAACCCCCAACAACTCCACCGCGT
>CAJBVC010000176.1 GCA_903958915.1 uncultured beta proteobacterium | reverse complement strand
CCTACGCCGGTGGGACCGAGGAACAAAAACGAGCCTGTCGGTCGATTGGGGTCGCTCAAACCCGAGCGCGAGCGGCGGATGGCGTTGGCGACGGCACCAATCGCTTCATTTTGCCCCACCACGCGCTGGTGCAACTTGCCTTCCATCTGCAGCAGTTTGTCTTTTTCACCCTGCATCATTTTGGACACCGGAATCCCCGTAGCCCGACTCACCACCTCGGCAATTTCATCGGCGCCCACCATGGTGCGCAACAACTGGGCCCGGCCGCCGTCTTTGGCGTTCTTTGCCTTGCCAGCCTCCTGGTCCTGCGCGTCCTTGAGGCGTTTTTCCAGTTCAGGCAGCTTGCCGTACTGCAGTTCACCGGCCTTGTTGAAGTCGCCCTTTTCGGTGAGCTCCTTGATCTGGAAGCGAAGCTTCTCCACCTCCTGCATGATGGTCTTAGAGCCTTGTGCCTGCGCTTTTTCGGCTTTCCAGATCTCATCCAGGTCGGCAATCTCTTTTTGCAGCGCCTTGATCTCTTCGTTGATCAGTACCAGACGCTTCTGCGAGGCTTCGTCTTTCTCGCGCTTCACGGCCTCGCGCTCGATTTGCAGCTGGATCAGGCGGCGGTCCTTTTTGTCCATCACCTCGGGCTTGGAGTCCAGCTCGATCTTGATTTTGCTGGCAGCTTCGTCGATCAGGTCAATCGCCTTGTCGGGCAAAAAGCGGTCGGTGATGTAACGGTTGGACAGTTCCGCTGCCGCCACGATGGCGGGGTCTGTGATCTGCACACCATGGTGCGTCTCATACCGCTCTTTCAGGCCCCGCAAGATGGCAATCGTCGCCTCGACCGTGGGTTCGCCCACCAGGATTTTCTGGAAACGGCGCTCCAGCGCAGCGTCTTTTTCAATGTATTTGCGGTATTCATCGAGCGTCGTCGCACCGACGCAGTGCAGTTCGCCACGGGCCAGCGCCGGTTTGAGCATGTTGCCCGCGTCCATGGCACCCTCAGCCTTGCCGGCACCTACCATGGTGTGCAATTCATCGATGAAAACAATGGTCTGGCCTTCATCCTTGGCCAGGTCTTTCAACACATTCTTCAGGCGCTCTTCAAACTCGCCACGAAACTTTGCACCCGCCAGCAAAGCCGCCATGTCCAGGCTCAGTACCCGTTTGCCTTTGAGTGACTCCGGCACGGCGCCATCCACAATGCGCTGCGCCAGGCCCTCCACGATGGCAGTCTTGCCCACGCCGGGTTCGCCAATCAGTACTGGGTTGTTCTTGGTGCGGCGCTGCAGCACCTGAATGGCACGGCGGATTTCATCGTCGCGCCCGATGACAGGGTCGAGCTTGCCCATGCGGGCGCGCTCGGTCAGGTCGATGCAATACTTCTTGAGTGATTCGCGTTGGTCTTCCGCATCTGCGCTGTCCACCTTCTGCCCGCCGCGCACTGCGTCAATCGCCGTCTCCAGGCTCTTGCGGGTCATGCCGTTGCTGCGGGCAATGTTGCCTACCTCGACCTTGCTGTCGGCGAGGACCAGCAGGAACAGTTCGCCGGCGACAAATTGATCGCCGCGTTTGATGGACTCCTTCTCTGCCGCCTGAAGCAAAACACCCATGTCGCGGTCGACAGTGATCTGTTCCTGGCCCTGCACCTGGGGCTGTTTCTTCACGTAACCTTCAGCAGCCGCAAGCAACTGCGCCACATTGACGCCGGCGCGTTGTAACAGTGCCTGGGGGCCGTCGGCTTGCCGCAGCATGGCCACCAGCACATGCGCCGGCGTGATGTAGGCGTGGTCATTGCTCAGAGCCAGTGTCTGCGCCTCGCCCAAAGCTTCCTGAAATTTGGTGGTGAGTTTTTCGATTCGCATAAGAATGTCCTT
>CAJBVC010000175.1 GCA_903958915.1 uncultured beta proteobacterium | reverse complement strand
TTGAAGAACGCCTCAAGCGCCTGCGCATGGGCAGCAGCGTGTACCTGACTGCCCGACCCGATTGGCAATTTGACTCTGCGCTGGGTGTCAGAAAACTCTGCGATGTGCTTGGCACCGCGAGCCTGTCAAGCTGGAACGCCCAGGAGCTAGGCCATGCCCACGCCGCAAGTTCCGCTCTGCTCGGCTATGCCGAACATACCCAGGGCCGCATCCTTGCCCACATCAGCGGCATCCGGGTGCAACGCGACAACGAACTGATCGACCTGCCTGCAACCACCCGGCGCAACCTGGAGCTGGTGCAGACTTTGCGCGGCGAGGACTCCCCCTCCCTGTTTTCACTGCTCGATACCTGCATGACCGGTATGGGCAGCCGCCAGCTCAAGAGCTGGCTGCTCAATCCCCAGCGCGATCGCAACGCAGCCCAACAGCGCCAGCGAGCGATCACGAGCCTGCGCGGTGGTCTGTGGCAGACATTGCGCACGCAACTCAAGGGTTGCGCCGATGTGGAGCGCATCACGGCGCGTACATCGCTGCGCCAGGTGCGGCCAAGGGAGTTGGTGGCGTTGCTGCAAACGCTACAAAAAACAGAGCTGCTCACGCAACATCTGTGCGGGCTGAAAGGGTATTTGTCTGAGAATTCTGCTTCGTGTCCCCCGCCCGCTTTGCGGGCTCCACCTTTACCTACGCAGAATCCCCAGCCAACTACCCTTCCCGGGGGCTTGCTGGCGGACATTGCAGACGATTTGCTGACACCCGCTGACTGTGTTGCTTAGCTGCAAGCAGCCATTGACCCCGAGCCTGCCGCCCTGGTACGTGACGGTGGTGTCATCGCGGCCGGGTTCGATGCCGAGCTCGACGAACTGCGTGCCATCCAGACCAATTGCGACGCGTTTCTGGTGGATCTGGAAACGCGCGAGAAAGCGCGAACCGGCATTGCCAATTTGCGCGTGCAGTTCAACCGCGTGCATGGCTTTTACATCGAGGTCACCCAGGGCCAGGTCGACAAGGTGCCCGACGACTACCGCCGCCGCCAGACGCTTAAAAATGCCGAGCGCTTCATTACGCCCGAGCTAAAGGCCTTTGAAGACAAGGCACTGAGCGCGCAGGAGCGCGGTCTGGCGCGGGAGAAATGGCTGTTTGAGCAGGTACTCGACCGCCTGCAACCGTTCGTGCCGACCCTGACCCGCGTGGCCCGGGCATTGGCCACACTGGACGCGGTATGCACTTTGACCGAGCGCTCCTTGACGCTGGACTGGTGCGCCCCGCAGTTTGTCATGGAACCCTGTATCGACATCACACAGGGGCGCCACCCGGTCGTGCAAGCCCGCCTGGCGGAGGTCTCGAGCGGTAATTTCATTGCCAACGACACACGCCTGGGAACCAAACAGCGCATGCAGATCATCACCGGCCCCAATATGGGCGGCAAATCCACTTATATGCGCCAGGTCGCCTTGATCGTGCTGCTGGCCAGCATTGGCAGTTTTGTTCCCGCGCAAGCCTGCCGGCTGGGGCCGATCGATGCCATCCATACACGCATTGGCGCGGCGGATGACCTCGCCAATGCCCAATCCACTTTCATGCTGGAGATGACCGAAGCGGCGCAAATTCTGCACAGCGCCACGCCGCAGTCTCTGGTGCTGATGGATGAAATAGGCCGCGGAACCTCCACCTTTGATGGCCTGGCCTTGGCATCAAGCATCGCCTCCCAGTTGCACGACAAGACGCAGGCCTTCACGCTGTTTGCCACCCACTACTTTGAGCTGACCGAATTTCCCGCGACCCACCATGCCGCACAGAATGTGCACGTGAGCGCCACTGAGTCAGGGCGCGACATCGTGTTCTTGCACGAGATCCAGAGTGGTCCGGCCAGCAAGAGTTATGGCGTGCAGGTTGCCAAGCTGGCCGGAATGCCTGCGGCCGTTTTGAGACAGGCGCGCCACGTGCTCGACGCGCTTGAACTACACGCTACCCAGAGTCAGGCGCAAGTCGACCTGTTTGCGGCTCCACCCGCTACAGAAAAAGTAGCTGCCAGCGCACTGGATACGGCGTTAGCGGCTGTTAATCCCGATGCGCTCAGCCCACGGGAAGCTCTGGAGGCGCTGTACCAGCTAAAGGCTTTGGCCGGCAAATCGTAGAGTGTTGAGGCAAACCCGCGGCCGATACACTCTAGGTTTCGCATCAACCACTTTCGATATGACCTACTGTGTCGCCATCAAACTCAACGCTGGCCTTGTGTTTCTCTCCGACTCTCGCACCAACGCGGGGCTCGACCAGATCAGCACCTTTCGCAAGATGATCGTCTACGAAAAACCGGGCGACCGTTTCATGGTGCTGCTGTCAGCAGGCAACTTGAGCATTTCCCAGTCGGTGCGGGAGATTCTGCAGATTGAGCGCCTCAAGGACCATCCCGAAGACGAGGGCATCACGATCTGGAACGCCAAGAGCATGTTCGACGCGGCCCGGGTGCTGGGCTCGACCATCCGCAAGGTACACGACCGCGATGGCGCAGCTTTGAGTCAGGCCGGCGTAGATTTCAATGTGTCGCTCATTTTTGGCGGCCAGATCCAGGGCGAGGCCATGCGCCTGTTCCAGGTGTATTCAGCAGGCAACTTCATCGAGGCAACGCCCGAGACACCGTACTTCCAGGTGGGCGAGTCGAAGTACGGCAAACCGGTGCTGGATCGGGTGATTACGCCTACGACGCCACTGGATGAAGCAGCCAAATGTGCGCTGGTGTCGATGGACTCCACCCTCAAATCCAATCTTTCCGTAGGGCTTCCGATGGACCTGGTGGTCTACGAAGCGAACCAGTTCCAGACCGACCGTATTGTCTGCATTGACGAAAACAACCCCTATTTCAAGATGCTGCATGGCAGCTGGGGGCAAAAACTGCGCGAGGTTTTTGACAGCATCGAAGACCCCATGTGGCATGGCGAGCGGACCAACATTCCCTTGCTGGTGGAATCGGAGCGCAGCCTGCCACTGAGGAAGATACGCACACCCGAGGAAAAGCTGATTTGATTGTTTTTTCGCACGCCAACAGCTTTCCAGCTTCCACGTATAGGGTACTTTTCAGGAGCTTGCGTGCCCGGGGCTTTGTAGTCAAGGCGATTGACAAATTTGGCCACGATCCACGTTACCCGGTGAGTGACAACTGGCCCCACTTGGTGCAACAGCTTGCGGATTTCACGCGCAGCGTGATCGCAATGAAGGATGAACCGGCCTGGCTGGTTGGTCACTCACTGGGCGGATTTCTCAGTTTGATGGTTGCGTCAAAATACCCTGAACTGGCGCGCGGCGTGGTTCTGGTGGACTCACCGCTGCTGGGTGGCTGGCGATCTACCGCACTTGGGATGATGAAGTCCACGCAAATGGTGGGCTCGCTGTCCCCCGGTGCGGTAAGTCGCAAGCGCCGTAACAGTTGGCCCTCAGTGGACGCAGCGCTAGAGCACTTTCGCCACAAGAAGGTGTTTTCCAGGTGGGCCCCCGAGGTGCTGGAGGACTATGTGCACCACGCAACACACGAGTCCCAGGGCAAACGGGTCCTGAGCTTTGACCGTGACATCGAAACCCGGCTTTACAACACCGTTCCTGACAACCTCGACCGCCTGTTATCCCGGCACCCGGTCCGCTGCCCTGTGGCTTTCATCGGCGGACGATATTCCCTGGAAATGCGGCAGGTGGGCATGTCCATGACCGAAAAAGTCGCCCAGGGACGCATCACGATGCTCGATGGCAGCCACCTCTTTCCAATGGAGAAACCCATAGCTACTGCAGCAGCCATCGAGGCTGCAATTCGCAATTTCTGTGAGTGAAATCAGGAAACTTGCCGAAAAGTAGCGCTTTTGCGTCTATTTCCTGGATTTGAACTGATTCTGATGGGTACCTTTGCGCATTGATATAAAGCAGGTACGATAAATTCGGGAATGACGGCATTCACGTCGCGGGCGGGCGAGTGATGTTGCTCGTTGCGAGGAAATAGAGCGGTCTGTGTTTGGATTCTTATTAGCTCTTGCTGCGGTGGCGGCCTATGCCTATTCGAGAAATGGTGGGTCCACGTCGACTTCGTCTGCACCGCCACCCCCAATCTCCTACAGTCCTCCCCCGCTTGCCCCCTACGTCCACGTAGACCCTTACGTGCCTGAGGGTCAAACACTGCCGGGCACAACCGATCCGAACGTCCCTTCCGCCAGCCTGACCACCGCAGAGCTCGCGGCGATGACGACCGCGCAGATTGCTGCACTCAGCACCGACCAGATTGCTGCATTGACAACGGAGCTGATTGGTGTGCTCAGCAGCAAGCAGA
>CAJBVC010000174.1 GCA_903958915.1 uncultured beta proteobacterium | reverse complement strand
GGACGCCCCGCACGCACCGGCCATCACCGTGCCACTCGGTGCGGTGCAGTTTGACGCAGTCCGCTTTGGATACCATGGCGCATCGCCCGTGGTGCAGGATTTCGATCTGCATATCCGGGCCGGCGAAAAGATCGGGCTGGTCGGCCGTAGTGGCGCTGGCAAATCCACCATCGTCAATCTGCTACTGCGTTTTTATGACATTCAGTCGGGTGCCATCCGTATCGACGGGCAGGACATCGCACACGTCACGCAGGAGAGTTTGCGTGCCCATATCGGCATGGTGACGCAGGACACCTCGCTATTGCACCGCTCGGTGCGCGACAACATCGCCTACGGCCTGCCCGATGCCAGCGATACACAGGTGATGGCCGCAGCACAAGCTGCGCAGGCCGACAGTTTCATTGCCACACTGGCCGATGCCAAGGGGCGCCAGGGGCTCGATGCCCATGTGGGCGAGCGTGGAGTGAAACTCTCGGGCGGCCAGCGCCAACGCATCGCCATCGCCCGAGTCATGTTGAAAAATGCGCCGATTCTGTTGCTCGACGAGGCCACCAGCGCCCTCGACTCCGAGGTGGAAGTGGCCATCCAGGCCAGCCTCTACAAGCTCATGGAAGGCAAGACAGTGGTCGCCATCGCCCACCGGCTGTCCACCATCGCCGCAATGGATCGCCTGGTGGTGATGGACCAGGGGCGCATTGCGGAGCAGGGGACACACGCTGAACTGCTGGCGCTCGGCGGTTTGTACGCCCGCCTGTGGGCACACCAGAGTGGTGGCTTCCTCGGCGAGGAAATCTGATTCCGTTGCGATTCAAAGTGATTTGGAGTTATGACGGCGAGACGTAGGTTTTTTGGCATAACCCCAAAAAACCGGGTTGGGGGCTATGAATACTCATTTTGGTGCACCTCCGCTTTGAACCCGCAGCAATTGGGGTCAGAGTCCAAAAAACACCGCCCGTTGGGCGCCCCTTGCGGGTGCTGCGCATGTTTATTGAAATCTGACCCCAATTACCGCTAGCCAGCTCATCCTCCCGCATTAGCCAATGTGTACAGCGGAATGTCTTTGGCAACCGACAAGGCATCGAGCTCGGCGCGGGTTTTTCCGGCCAGGTAGTGGGCGATGGCGCTGTGCGACTCCGGTGCAAACATGGCCATGATGTGGCTCTTCTCCAGCCCGGCCTCCTGCGCCAGGGCCTTGGCAAAATGCGGTTCCAGCGCGGCCATGGCCACGCGCCCGTCCTTGCAGGGGTACACCTTGTAACCCGCATGGCCTCCGCCCACCGCAGCGCCGGGCTGCGTCAGGCCCCAGGTACGGGGCAGGGCCAGGTATCCGGCTGCGACCGACAGTGCGATTTCGAGCCTGATTCCTTTGCCCTTTTGCAATTGCGCAAGACGCGCCAGCAAAACCGCTTCACTGGCCATGAGCGAGCCACCCATGTCGGCATACAAGGTGGGTGGAAGCTCCAGCCCGTGGACCAGGTTGTTTTCCGCGAGGTAGGTGAGGTCATGGCCGGGTTCTTCGGCCCGCTCGCCGGGCGCACCAACGATCGCCACCAGCGAAAGGGTGGGGTACCGACGGTGCAAACTGCGCCAATCCAAACCCAGTTTGGTCAGGGCCGACGGGCGAAACGAGGTCAGCAGTACATCGTTTTTTGCCAGCGCCTGGTGCAGCGCTTTTTGGCCCTTCTCGGTCTTGAGGTCGACCTGTCCAACCTTGATCCCCTGATGCAACTCGTCGTAGGCGGCGCGGTTGTACAGGCCCATCGGGTCGCCGGGCGTGCCTACCGGTGCGCTGGGGTGGGTCGGAGGCTCAAGTTTGGTGCAGCGTGCGCCCATCTGGCGGCAACGCATCAGGGCGGCGGGCCCGGGGAGGTTGAGCGCCAGGCTGAGGATGCGTACCCCCTTGAGGGGAAGATTCGGTCTGGAAGTTGCGGTCGCGGACAGTTTGTGGGACATAGAAGAAGGGTGCGCAATGTTGCTCCCACGATAATAAGCCTTCCACTCTCGCAGGCGACGCCCTTGACACCCACTTTGCCCTACCCATTGCCAAACGATCAGATTGATTTTGCGTTTGTCGCCGATTTGCCCACCGCTCCCAGCGTGGCCAAAAAGCGCCGCGTTTCGGTCAAGGCTGGTGCGAAACAGCCCGCACCCGCCGTTCCTGCGGCAGTGTCCCCGATCGAACCGACCCACGATGTCGAAGCCATGGCTCGGCAGTTGGAAGCACACCCGGATTACCGCGTCTTGCGCCGGTTGCAGCCGCGGCTGGCCTGGGGACCGCAGCTACCCGATGCAACACGGGTTCGCGTGTTGGTATTGGACACCGAGACAACTGGGCTGGACCAGAGCAAGGACAGAATCATCGAGCTCGCACTGCTGCAGGTCGACATCGACACTGCCTCCGGCATGCCCGTGGGGGAGGTGCAGGTGTACGACGGCCTGGAAGATCCGGGCATCCCGATTCCGAAGGAAGTGCAGGGCATCACCGGCATTGACGATGCGATGGTTCGCGGCAAAAAGCTGGATGAAGTGCGCGTCGCCGAGTTGCTCGAAGGGGTGGATCTGGTCATTGCCCACAACGCCGGGTTTGACCGGCCCTTTGTGGAGGCGCGCCTGCCGCGGTTTGGGCAGCTGGCCTGGGCCTGTTCGTTTGCCGATATCGGCTGGCGCGAGCAGGGTCGCAGCTCGGCCAAGCTGGAAAGCCTCGCGCTGGAGTTGGGTTACTTCTACGACGCCCACCGTGCGGAGATGGACTGCCATGCCTTACTGGCGGTATTGGCGCGACCTTTGCCAAAGGCACCGCAAACCGGGCTGGCCCATCTGATCGCGCAAGCGAGCCAATGGAGTTACCGGCTACAGGCCACCAATGCGCCTTTCGACGCCAAGGACAAGCTCAAAGCCCGTGCGTACCGCTGGAATGGCGAACAAAAGGTGTGGCACACCCGGCTTGACGATGCCGACAGTCTGCGCCTGGAGTTGGAGTGGCTCAAAGGCAACGTGTACCCGCAGCGCACTGCCATGGTGCAGGTGGAAAAGCTCGATGCGCGGGTGCGCTATTCTGCCCGTGCGGGGTCCGTTCAAATGCAACCGCTATGAATGTCGCGGCACCGTCCTTGCTGTCGCACCAACGCGGCACTGTGGTGGGGGTACAGGTAGCCGTGGCGCGCAAAGTCCAGATTGGCGGTCGTGCAATTTTGACTGGCATTCATAAGACATCTGCCAAGGGGCCGATCGCCGTGCATCCACTCGGACTTGAGGGCGACGAGCAAGCCGATCCATCGGTGCATGGCGGACTGCACAAGGCCATCTATGCCTACCCGAGCGAGCACTACGGCTATTGGAAAAGCGCCCGCCAAACGGCAGGTGTCTCTTTGATCGACGACGCACTCGGTTTCGGATCGCTGGGCGAAAACCTGACCCTGCGTGGATTGCTGGAGTCCGACGTGTGGGTGGGCGATGTGCTGCAGTTTTCCGGGTGTGCGTTGCGGGTAACGCAGCCGCGCGAGCCGTGTTTCAAGTTCAATGCCGCCATGGGTTTTAACCAGGCCAGCAAGCTGATGGCCCAATCCGGCTACTGCGGGTTTTATCTGGCGGTGGAGCGTTCTGGTTTTATCGGGGCCGATGAATCATTTTCACTGATACTCGGGCCGCGCCAGCTCGGCATTCCAGAGAGCTTCCGGGCCAAGCTGTTCAAACACCTTCGCTGATGCACTAGGAAGAGCAGATGGTCGCCACCCGGTTGCGACCGCTGCGTTTGGCGACGTACACGCCTTCATCGGCGCACTTGAGCAAGTCTTCGATGCCTTGTATGGTGGGCCCGTTGACCGCAACCCCTACACTGATGCTGCCCTGCCAGATACCCGCACCCGCCGCCACCCGCATGCCAGCCACTTCGCTGCGCACCTTTTCCGCCGTGCGCAGGGCACCGTCCAGCGGTGTGTTGGCACAAATAATGAAGAACTCATCGCCGCCGAGGCGGCACACCATGTCGTCGGTGCGCACGGCTTCCTTGAGCTTGCGCGCCAGTTGGCGCAGCACCGCGTCGCCGGCATCATGGCCGTAGGTGTCGTTGATGCCCTTGAACCCATCCGCGTCGATCATCATGCACGACAGTGGTTCGCCGGTGGCGTGTGCCTTTTGCCACTCCACCTCCAACGCGAGCATGGCGTGCCGGCGGTTGGGCAGGCCCGTCAATACGTCGGTCATGGCCATGTTTTCGAGCCGCTCATTGGCCTCAGAGAGCGCGTGAGTGCGCTCGGCAACGCGGGCTTCCAGGGTGTGGTTGAGTTCAGCCAGTTCACGGTTGCGCTCGGACACTTGGTTAAACAAACGGTTCATGGCCTGCAGCAGGGTCGCCGTGGCTGGGTCCTTGCCTGCCATGTAAGACTGGTAGGCATCTTCCTGGCTTTTGCCGGCGTTGCTGGCAGCCATCAGCCAGGCCATCAACTGGTCCGAACCCAGAATGTGGTACGCCAGCCAATTGGTCAGGAAGTTGAGCAGGGCGACAGCATCCTCGCGCTTTCCGGTCGCGAACCGGGCGTGCAGGTAGGTCACGTCCTTGAGGAACTGGACATGTTCATTGCAGTGGTGGTCCAAATGCCGCTGGTCCAGTGCGGCACTCACCATCAGTGCCTCTTCTTCATGGAAGTGGTGCTGGGCGTAGCGGGCCAGTTCGTCAAAAACACCCTCGATCTCGGCGGCCGTGCTGCCTTGCGGACGCATCAGCAGTTCGCCAAACTGGTTGATGACATCGACCAGATGGTGGTGCTGGTCGTCGACCATCGGGAGCCCGGTCGTAAAGCAAGGCGCCCACTGAAATGAATCCATAGCAGTTCTCTGTACTTCCAACGTGTTACTTGGAATGGTAGCTCAATGGGCGGCGTCGAGACGCTGTCGGTAAAAAGTTATGGGCACACCCTGCACAACCGACTGTTTTGTTTTGCCAACCACATGCATCTCGCAGGGTTTGCAGTCAAAACGCAGTGTGAGTTTGTCTTTTCCATGGACCAGTTGCAGGGGCTCGGCCTTGACCTGGCCCTGCACGCCGGTGACGCCCTTGGCCTGCTTGGGGCACAGGCTGAGTGAAAAGCGCACGCAGTGCTTGGTGATCATGAGACTTACTTCACCGGGTTCCTCATTGCTCTCGTAGGCAGCATCGATCACCTTCACACCATGGCGGGCATAGAAATCATGCGCCTTCTGGTTAAAGACGTTGGCCAGGTAAGTGAGCGTGTCGTCAGGGTAGGGCACGCTCGGCTGCAAAGGCATGGCTCGCGACAGGCGGCTCCATGCCTTGTGACGCGCTGCTTCCAGCGTTTCCACCGCCTGGCGACGCAGG
>CAJBVC010000173.1 GCA_903958915.1 uncultured beta proteobacterium | reverse complement strand
TTCCATGGGTGGCTCAAACAGGACCGCTGACAAGAACAGGTAGCCGGCGCGAATCTGCTTGGTGACGATGGCCTTGGTTTCGTCCTTCAGGCCTGGGTAGTCACGCTCCATCACAGCCATGCAGATGGCCATGTGGCGGCCTTCGTCACGGCCAATGTTGCGGAAACCTTCCTTGAAGACGGCTTCGCGGGAGTTGTCAAACATCTGCTTGAAAATGGTTGCAGCGGCAATTTCACCCATGAGGAACGAGCTGAACAACACGGCCAGGTCGTACTTTGGCACTGCCTTCTTGTAGCCGGTCCAGTAGCGCGCACCATTGAAATACAGCCACTTCACGTTCTTTTGCAGGCGTTTTCCCAGTTCGGTCTTGGGCTCGTAGGTAATGGGGTCGGGGTGCCCCAGCAGCTTGGTGATGGCCAGGCCGCACATGATTTCGTGGTTCTGTTCATCGCGTGTGACCGAGAAGAAGCAGCGTCGCACCAGGTCTTCCTCGTGCACTTCGTAGGTCTTGATCAGGGCCTCGGCGAACACCGGTGGCGCGGACGCGTCAAACACCGACAGCAGGCTCCACCAGTAGGCAATGGACTCACGCTCTTCCCAAGAATAGCTTTCCACGTCGAAGGTGTCCCAGGGCAGTTGCTCGGGGTCCCAGTTCTCGCGCAGGGCTGCGTTCCAGACCTCCTGCAATTTGGCAGTCTTGTTTTCCCATGACAGGGGGTACACGTTGGGTTGTTCGATCTCCGGGGGGAGTTCCATCTTGTCTGAAAAGCGCTCTGTATTGGTAGCCATGTCTTCTCCGGGTGGTGTTAGGTTTGGGGGTCGGTTGTGCCAAAGACTGCAACCGTGGCGGTATCATGGCACTAAAAAATACGAAATGCAATAAAAACTGTATCACAAGGAAAGATATTTTTGGTGCCGAGTCGCTCGCCGTCGCTATTTCTGGAAAGCAATAACGCGATAACGTGTTGATATAAAACAATAAATTAGGATTTTCGGAATGCGTTTCGCATCATGTAACTTTGTTTGCAAAGTTTTGGAGATACACTAAAGCAAGCAAGTAAAGAATTTGTGTATCTCCTTTGACGAAGGAAACTTTGCAAATTCTGCCGTTGACCAGAGTGGATTGGTGCGGAGCCCGGGGTATCCGATGCACCCATCCGGCCCGATGCGATTTATTATTGGACACCGGGAACTGGCCCGAACACCGCTTTCCTGAACTGGAACCACCATGTCTGACTTGATTTTGCTGGGCGACGAGGCAGTGGCCCGCGCCGCCATTGATGCGGGTATCACGGCTGCCTATGCCTACCCTGGCACGCCTTCGACCGAGATTTACCAGGCGATTGAAGACCATGCACGAAAACACAAGTTACCCATTCGCGGGTTCTGGTCTACCAACGAGAAAGTAGCGCTGGAAGAAGGCGTGGGTGTTTCTTATGCGGGGTGCCGCGCCCTGGTGTCGATGAAGCATGTGGGGCTCAACGTCGCGGCCGACCCGTTCATGAACGTGGCAGTTTCGGGCGTTCATGGGGGACTGGTGATTGTGGTTGCCGACGACCCTTCCATGCACAGCTCGCAAAACGAACAGGATTCGCGTTACTTTGCTGACTTCGCCATGGTGCCGTGCCTGGAGCCGGCCAACCAGCAGCAGTGCTATGACATGACCCGTGAGGCGTTCGAGCTGTCTGAGCAACTCAAGGTTCCGGTGCTGCTGCGTCTGGTGACCCGGTTAGCCCACAGCCGCTCGCAGGTAAGGCTCGCGCCCCCGCGCATGCCCAACCAGCCGCACTATGTGGAAGACCCGGCCCGCTTTACCCTGATTCCCGCCAATGCGCGGCGGGCCTACGCCCAACTCATCGATAAACAGGCCGCGCTGCAGTCGTACAGCGAGGCCCACGCGGTCAACAGTTTGACCCTCCAGGGGGAAGGGCGTCAGGGCATTCTGGTGAGCGGACTGGCCTGGAACTACCTGAACGAAGCACTCGGCCCGCTGGTCAACAACTACAACCTGCTGCGCATCGCTGCCTATCCCCTTCCGGTGAAGAAGATTCGCCAGTTGCTCGACGCCTCCAGTGAAGTCTTTGTGGTGGAAGAAGGCTATCCGTTCATCGAGCGCTACGTGAGTGCGCTGGGTTTGATGAAAGAGCGCCCCATTCGCGGCAAGCTCACCGGCGATCTGCCGCGCATGGGCGAACTCAGCCAGGACGCGATCAAGCCCTGCTTTGGCCTCACGGTGGAGCCGTCGCTGCAATTGGCGGGCCTGTCCGACGTGCTGGTGGGTCGGCCACCGCGTCTGTGCGACAAATGCCCCCATAGCGACGCCTACATTGCGATCAAGGAAGTCATTGCCGAGCTCGGTGCAGGTGTTCGCGTGATGGGCGACATCGGTTGCTATTCACTGGGTTACCTCGAGCCACACCAGGCGATTCACTCCTGCTTGTGCATGGGGTCGTCGATTGGCATGGCCATTGGCGCAGCGCACGCCGGCATGAACCCCTCGCTGTGCGTGATTGGGGATGGCACCTTTACCCATTCGGGTATGGCGCCGCTACTCGACGCTGCGCGCGAGAACTCCAACATCAAGGTCTTCATTCTGGACAACAGCATCGTCGCCATGACTGGTGGCCAGCCCACCATGGCCACCGACGAAGAAGTTGTGGATCTGGTGGCGGGCCTGGGTGTGTCACGCAAGCACATCCGCATCGTCGAGCCCACCGCCCACAAGAAACAGCAAACCATCGCGACCATTCGCGAAGAGTTGGCGCACCAGGGTCTGTCGGTCATCGTGGCGCGGCGCGCCTGCGTCACCTACGCCAAGGAAATCAAAGAGATCAAGGCGCATAAGCTCGACGTTGCGGTGGTGAGTGCATGAACTTCGATCTGGTCATCGCCGGCGTGGGCGGGCAGGGTGTGCTGACGATTGCCGCAGTGCTCGACCGCGCGGCCCATGAAGCCGGACTCTATGTCAAGCAGTCCGAGGTGCACGGTATGGCGCAGCGCGGGGGCGCGGTATCGGCTTTCGTGCGGATGTCCGACCAGCCCATCGCCAGCGACCTGATCGCGCGCGGGCGTGCCGGCTTGTTGCTGTCGGTGGAACCCCTGGAGGCCTTGCGCTACACGCAGTTGCTCCAGCC
>CAJBVC010000172.1 GCA_903958915.1 uncultured beta proteobacterium | reverse complement strand
TTTGGCCGTTTCTTCGCGGGCCAAATCACCGCCGCAGGTAAGGTGCAACCCGCCAAGGTCTTTATCGCCGGTGCCGGTGTGGCCGGACTGGCAGCGATTGGTACTGCCGTCGGTTTGGGCGCCATTGTTCGAGCCAACGATACCCGCGCTGAAGTGGCCGACCAGGTCATTTCCATGGGGGGCGAATTCGTCAAGGTCGATTTTGAGGAAGAAGGCTCGGGCGGAGGCGGCTACGCCAAGGTCATGAGTGAGGGATTCCAGCAGGCCCAGCGTGACATGTACGCCAAGCAGGCCCGCGAGGTGGACATCATCATCACAACAGCATTGATCCCGGGTAAGCCCGCACCCAAGCTGATTACAGCCGAGATGGTGAAGAGCATGAAGCCCGGCAGTGTCATCGTCGACATGGCGGCGGAACGCGGCGGCAATTGTGAGCTGACGGTGCCTGGTGAGGCGGTTGTCAGGCACGGCGTCACCATCGTCGGCTATACCGACCTGGCCTCGCGACTGGCGAAACAGTCGTCGACGCTGTACGCGACCAACCTGTTCCGCCTGGCCGAAGAGTTGTGCAAGACCAAGGACGGTGTTGTCAACGTCAACATGGAAGACGAGGCCATCCGTGGCCTGACCGTCACCAAGGAGGGCAGCATTACATGGCCGCCACCGGCACCCAAGCAACCTGCTGCGGCACCGGCTGCAGCCAAACCTGCTGCCGCGCCGGCTGCGAAGAAGGGCGGTCACGGGCATGGCGGCGGTGGCGGAGAGCCAATGGCGGGTACCAAGCTTGCCATCATGTTCGGGGTGGCAGCAGCGCTGTTCTGGCTCATCGGAGCCAGTGCCCCTAAGGAATTCCTGTCGCACTTCACTGTATTTGTGCTGGCCTGCTTCGTAGGCTATATGGTGGTTTGGAACGTTAAACCGGCGTTGCACACACCCCTCATGAGCGTCACCAACGCGATTAGCAGCATTATTGCGATCGGTGCGCTGGTGCAGATATCGCCGATCGTCGGAGCGACCAGTCGCCCCGACAGTCTGATCACCTGGGTGGCAGGCGCGGGCATTGTGCTCACTGCCATCAATATGTTCGGCGGCTTTGCCGTCACCCAGCGCATGCTGGCAATGTTCCGCAAATAAGGGAGGCAGCACATGTTTACTTCAGAACTGGCAACCGTCTCCTACATCGGAGCGACGATTCTTTTCATCTTGAGCCTGGGTGGTCTGTCCAACCAGGAAACTGCGTTGCGCGGCAACCTGTACGGCATGATCGGCATGACCATTGCGGTGCTTGCGACGATCTTTGGCCCGCAGGTCACATGGGCCGGCATCCCGTGGATCATTGGTGCCATGGTGATTGGTGGAGGCATCGGCCTGTACGCGGCCAAGACCGTGCAGATGACGCAGATGCCCGAATTGGTGGCGTTGATGCACAGCATGGTGGGTCTTGCAGCGATGCTGGTGGGCTTTTCCACCTTCATCGACCCCGAAGCCTCCAAAGGTTTTGTAGGCGCTGCGAAGTCTATCCATGAAATGGAGATCTACATTGGCATCTTGATCGGAGCTGTTACTTTCTCGGGCTCCATCATCGCCTTTGGAAAGCTCTCGGGCCGTATTGGAGGCAACCCGCTCCTGTTGCCAGCGCGTCACTGGATTAATCTGGTGGGTCTGCTGGTAGTGATCTGGTTCGGTCGCGAGTTCATGAACGCCCACTCCATCTCCGACGGCATGATGCCGCTGATCGTAATGACTGTGATCGCGCTGCTGTTTGGTATCCACATGGTGATGGCCATTGGCGGCGCCGACATGCCGGTGGTGGTGTCCATGCTCAACAGCTATTCCGGCTGGGCCGCAGCCGCTACCGGCTTCATGCTCTCCAACGACTTGCTGATCGTGACCGGTGCACTGGTGGGCTCTAGCGGTGCGATTCTGTCGTACATCATGTGCAAGGCCATGGCACGCAGCTTCAGTAGTGTGATTGCCGGTGGTTTCGGAACCGCCAGCGCTGCACCTGCCCCGTCGGGTGATCCTGCGCAACCGGCCGGCGAGGTGTTTCCGATCCTTGCGCTGGAAACTGCCGAACTCATGCGTGAAGCCAAGAGCATGATTATTGTCCCCGGCTATGGTATGGCCGTCGCTCAGGCGCAGCACACTGTCTTTGAGATCACCAAGTTGCTGCGTGACAAGGGCGTGAATGTGCGTTTCGGTATCCACCCGGTAGCCGGGCGCATGCCAGGGCACATGAACGTGTTGCTGGCCGAAGCCAAGGTACCTTACGACATCGT
Organism: uncultured beta proteobacterium; assembly: GCA_903958915.1. Lineage (GTDB taxonomy): Bacteria > Pseudomonadota > Gammaproteobacteria > Burkholderiales > Burkholderiaceae_C > Allorhodoferax. The sequence continues at coordinate 3,454 of CAJBVC010000172.1, read as the reverse complement.
GTTCGAGATGGACGAGCTGAATGACGATTTTCCCAAGACCGACCTGGTCATGGTGATTGGCGCTAACGACATCGTGAACCCCGGCGCCCAGGACGACCCCAACAGCCCGATTGCTGGCATGCCAGTGCTGGAAGTCTGGAAGGCCAAGACCTCCATCGTGATGAAGCGCTCGATGGCATCCGGTTATGCGGGAGTCGACAATCCCTTGTTCTACAAGGAAAACAACCGCATGCTGTTTGGCGACGCCAAAAAAATGTTGGTCGAAGTATTGACCGCGCTCAAAGCTTGACCATTCTGGAAAGAACTTAGGGAAAACACATGCTTACAGTTCTCTGACTTGGGCGAAAATGCCGTGAGTTGCAATTGACTTACGGAGAGCATTAACCATGACAGAGCGCAAGTGGCTTAGCAGTTACCCATCCGGGGTTCCGGCCGACATCAACGTCACCCAGTACACATCGCTGGTGGCGCTGATGGAGGAGGCCTTCAAGAAGTACGCTGACAAGGTGGCGTACAGCTTCATGGGCAAGGACATCACCTATGCCCAGACCGATAGCCTGAGCCAGGCGTTCGCTGGCTACCTGCAGTCCCTCGGGCTGGCCAAAGGTGACCGCGTTGCGATCATGATGCCCAACGTCCCACAGTACCCTGTGGTGGTGGCGGGCATCCTGCGCGCCGGCTATGTGGTGGTCAATGTCAACCCGCTTTACACGCCACGTGAACTGGAACACCAGCTCAAGGACTCGGGCTCCAAGGCCATCGTCATTATTGAGAATTTCGCAGTGACGCTGGAAAAGTGCATTGCTGCAACGCCCATCAAGCATGTGGTGCTGTGCGCCATGGGTGACCAGTTGGGTCTGCTCAAAGGTGCTTTGGTCAACTATGTAGTGCGCAACGTCAAGAAAATGGTGCCCGCCTACAACCTGCCAACCGCGGTTCGCTTTAACGCGGCTGTAGCACGCGGCACCAGTGCGCCCTTTAGCAAGCCCGACATCAAGGCGGACGATGTGGCAGTGTTGCAGTACACGGGCGGCACCACCGGGGTTTCCAAGGGTGCCGTTTTGCTCAATCGCAATGTGATTGCCAACGTGTTGCAGTCCGAGGTCTGGAACAACCCGGTTATGGGCAGTATCCCCGCCAATGAACAGCCCACCGGTGTGTGTGCTTTGCCGCTCTACCATATCTTTGCCTTTACGGTTGGCATGATGCTGTCCATGCGCATGGGCGGCAAACTGATCCTGATTCCGAATCCGCGCGACATCCCGGGCGTGCTCAAGGAACTGACCAAGCACACCATCCACACCTTTCCAGCAGTCAATACACTGTTTAACGGCTTGGCCAACCATCCCGACTTCAACACGGTCGATTGGAGTCACCTGAAGGTATCTGTTGGTGGCGGCACCGCCGTTCAGAGCGCAGTGGCCAAACTATGGGTAGACAAGACCGGATGTCCGATTTGTGAAGGTTACGGCCTGAGCGAGACCTCACCTTCTGCTAGTTGTAACGTCGTCACCGCCAAGGAGTACACCGGAACCATCGGCATCCCTTTGCCCAACACCTACATGAAACTGCTTGATGACGATGGCAATGAAGTCGGACCGGGCCAGTCCGGGGAGATTGCCATCAAGGGACCGCAGGTTATGGCTGGCTACTGGCAGCGACCCGACGAAACAGCCAAGGTCATGACACCCGATGGTTACTTCAAGACGGGTGACGTGGGTGTCGTGGATGACAAGGGTTTCTTCAAGATAGTTGACCGCAAGAAGGACATGATTCTGGTTAGCGGTTTCAACGTGTTCCCGACGGAGTTGGAAGACGTGGTGTCCCAAATGCCTGGTATTCTGGAGTGCGCCTGCGTGGGTGTAGCAGACGCCAAATCCGGCGAAGCGGTCAAACTGGTGATTGTGAAAAAAGACCCGAATGTGAGCGAGGCAGATATACGCGCTTACTGCAAGGAAAACCTGACTGGCTACAAACAGCCCAAGGTCATTGAGTTCCGGGGTGAGTTACCCAAAACACCGGTCGGCAAGATTCTGCGTCGCGAATTGCGCGACAAGTAACGGTTGCCATCACCCAAGAAAAAAGCGGCCCAGGCCGCTTTTTTTGAATCCGCTACCTATTTGGAATTGCAAAGCGGATGTTGCACCATCTGCGTCAACAAGTCACGGGCTTTGCGCACCTCTGCGGCAGTGGCCACCGCAGCAATATTGGATGCCAGGCTCTCCAGATATTTGGCAGTCGCCTCCCCGGTAGACTTCATCGCGTTGCAGCGTGCAGTCAGGTGCTTCTTGGCGATTGCGAGGGACCCGGCATCATTGACTTCTGCGGCAACGGCACCAAGCTCCAGCACTCCATCGGAAATGGCATTGGCAATTCCCAACTGGCTGGTTGCGAGTTTGAGCATGTCCTTGTCGTTAGGTGAAGCCTTTGCAGAGCGGTTGCCCAAGTCGGTAAGACTAGCGGAAAGCGCGCTCGACACCTTGTAGAAATCGGATACCGACTTGGCAATTGCTGCCTTGTTTTGCGCAAGTGCGGGGGTTGCGACCATTGCGCATGCCGTGAACGCGGCCAAGAGTACTTTGGTAAGTTGCATAGTGGATCCAGAGTTGAAAGTGAACCGCACTTTACACCGGAATACCCTCGACATTGCGCCAACAGGGCGCAAGCGACCGACTCAGTTTCTCAGGTGAAGGTCACCCTCGGCAATGGTCTGCTTGGAGATCCACAGACATGTCGCACCAATGGCCAGCGCGATCAGGCCCCGAATGATGGGTGTCGGACCAAACTCCATGCCCAAGAGGGTGTTGAGTGCGACCAACAGAGCGAGAAGACCAATTGCTGAATTGATAAGTACGAAGAGTTTCATGATGAGTCGGTGCATTTGTGCGTTTGTGTTGAGATGCCCAACGATATCCATCGCACATGGGAGCGGCAAACGATCAATTCTCATGCAACAGGTGAAAATCACTCATTCGTCCGGTGTGCCACCTCCATTTCAGATGTAAGATGATTTTGTAAAACGTCTTAACATCGATTGGGAAGTTGTATGCACATGGCTGATGCTCTCTTGTCCCCCGCAGTGGGGGCAACTTTGTGGGTCGCCTCGGGGGCCGCACTGGCATGGTGTGCAAGACGTGTCCAGAACAGTCATCAGGATCACTTGGTTGCGCTGATGGGTGTGCTGGGCGCCTTTGTCTTCGCTGCGCAAATGATCAACTTCACCATCCCCCTTACCGGCTCCAGCGGGCATATCGGTGGCGGGCTGTTTCTCTCCATCCTGTTGGGGCCGCACGCGGCATTTCTGGTCATTGCCTCGGTTCTCACGGTGCAAGCGCTGGTGTTCGCGGACGGGGGGTTGCTGGCACTTGGAGCCAACATGTTCAATCTTGGCGTCTTCCCGTGCTTTGTTGCCTATCTGATGGTGTACCGGCCGCTCATTGGCAGGCAGCCTCGC
>CAJBVC010000171.1 GCA_903958915.1 uncultured beta proteobacterium | reverse complement strand
GCTGGCAGTGGTGGTGCCGGTTGCGGCGGTGGTCGTCGCGCCGGTTGGGGTAGATGCCAGACCGGAACCGGTGGCTGCGCCCGAGGTGGGACCGTAACGCCCGGCCATGACGGTGTGGGCAGGCAGGTCACCCCGAGCTTCGGTCGGGTCGCGCTCCACCATGTAGGGAAAGTCGCTCTTGCTGACCCACGGCAGCGAATCCAGCGGCAGACGCAGGCCCATGGGCGAGTCGCCCGGCATCAGGTACATGCGTTCATCGCGAAAGAACCAGGGGCCGGTGGTCCAGCGCGCGTTGCTCTTCGCCCAGGGGTCAGTGGCCTTGATAGGCAGCACGTAGCCGACCGCGGTGTCGAGTTTCTGCTCGAACACACGGCGCAGGCGCATGCGCTCCATTTCGTCTTCGAGTTTGGAGTTGAACGGATCCACATTGACCGGCAGGCGGCGCTCGCGCCACAGGTAGTACCAGGCGTCTTCAAAGGCGCTCTGGATGTACTGGCCGGTCAGCGACAGGCGACTGGCCAGCGCTTCGGTGAAGCGTTTGGCGTCCGCACTGGTGTAGTGGGTGGGGTCGCGCTCATCCGTGAAAAGGGCAGGGTCGGTCCACACCGGCTGTTTGTCGGCGCGCCAATAGATGTTGAGGGCCCAGCGCGGCAACTGTTCGCCCGGGTACCACTTGCCCTGGCCAAAGTGCAGAAATCCCCCTTGCCCATACTCATCGCGCAGCTTGTGCACCAGTCCGGTGGCAAAACCACGCTTGGTCGGCCCCAACGCATCGGTGTTCCATTCGGCGGCGTCGCGGTCGCTGACTGCCACGAATGTAGGTTCACCGCCCATGGTCAGGCGCACGTCGCCGGTCGCCAGTTCCTTGTCAACGGCAGCGCCGAGTTGCATCACATCGGCCCACTGTTCTTCGGTGTAGGGTTTGGTGACGCGGGGGGACTCGTAAATGCGGGTCACCTGCATGTGGTGGCTAAACTCCACCTCGGACTTTTCGACGCCGCCTTCAATCGGGGCTGCCCCCGATGGCTGGGGCGTGCAGGCCAGCGGGATATGCCCCTCACCGGCCAGCAGGCCCGAGGTCGCGTCCAGGCCAATCCAGCCGGCGCCGGGCAGGTAGACCTCGCACCAGGCGTGCAGGTCGGTGAAATCGACTTCGGTGCCACTGGGGCCATCGAGCGCCTTGACGTCGGACTTCAACTGAATCAGGTAACCCGACACAAAGCGCGCGGCCAGCCCGCAATGGCGCAGCAACTGGACCATCAGCCAGGCCGAATCGCGGCATGAACCGGAACCCAGCCTGAGTGTCTCTTCCGGTGTTTGCACACCCGGCTCCATGCGGATGGTGTACTTGATGGTGTTGTGCACCAGGGTGTTCAGGTCGACCAGAAAGATGACGGTGCGGCGCTTGGTGTAGTCGATGGTCGCCAGGTAGTCGTTGATCGGCTCGGTGCGTTCGTCCGCCAGCAAATATGGCAGCAGTTCTTCCTGCAGCAAGGGCGCGTATTTGAACGGAAATTCTTCGGCCGCAGGCTCCAGGAAGAAGTCAAACGGGTTGTAGACCGCCATCTCCACCACGATGTCCACCGTCACCTTGAATTCGCGCGTCTTGTCGGGAAACACCAGGCGTGCCTGGTAGTTGGCGAACGGGTCCTGTTGCCAGTTCAGGAAATGCCCTTCGGAGGGTTCGACCTTGAGTGAGTACGAAATGATCTTGCTGCGACAG
>CAJBVC010000170.1 GCA_903958915.1 uncultured beta proteobacterium | reverse complement strand
TGTCAACGAGGTGTTCCGTGGGCGGTATGTGCAGGCACCCGCCATCACCGAATTCCCCAATGCCGAGCATCTCAATGAATTGATGATCGTGGGGCCCATCACCGTACGTTCGGCCTGCAGCCACCATTTCTGCCCGGTCATTGGCAAGATCTGGATCGGCGTGTTGCCCAATGAACATACCAATGTGATCGGATTGTCCAAATATGCACGACTTGCCGAATGGGTGATGGGGCGTCCCCAAATCCAGGAAGAGGCCGTTGTGCAACTGGCCGATTTGATTCAGGAAAAAACGCAACCCGATGGCCTGGCCATCGTGATGGAGGCCAGCCATTACTGCATGGCCTGGCGCGGTGTGAAAGACATGGATAGCAAGATGATCAATTCCGTGATGCGCGGTGTATTCTTGAAGGATCCGAATTTGCGCCGTGAGTTCTTGTCGCTGATTCCCAGGAAAGGTTGAACGCCATGTTGGTACGTTTGTTGTATGCCAGTCGCGCGGTGGACCCGAGCGCCGATGCGATCGAAGACATTCTCTCCAAGGCACGCCAGTACAACCCCACTTGTGGCATCACAGGCATTCTTTGCTATGGCGGTGGAATCTTTCTGCAGGCCATCGAAGGCGGTCGCATGCCGGTGAGTGATCTGTACGGTCATATCCAGAAGGACGTGCGCCACAAGGACGTGGTGTTGCTCCACTACGAGGAAATCTCTGAGCGACGGTTTGGTGGCTGGACCATGGGCCAGGTCAACATGTCCAAAATCAATGCCAGCATCCTGCTCAAGTATGCCGAAAAGCCTGAACTCTATCCCTACTCGGTCTCCGGCGAGGTGTCGCTGGCACTGCTGGAAGAACTGATGGCCACAGCCTCGATCATCGGGCGTGCCTGATTTTTCCAGCGGATGCCGGGCTCCGCGCTAGCGCTGGTTGTCCTTGCAGGGCTGATTCACGCATCCTGGAATATCGCTGCCAAAAAGGCGCAAGGCGACGCGCGCTTTGCCTTCTTTACCGTGGTGGTCATGCTGGTGTTCTGGGCGCCACTCGGATTGTGGCTGGGGTACCAGCAGCTGCCGCAATGGGGCGTGTCGCATTGGGCGCTTGTGGCGGTCAGTGGCATCCTGCATGTCGTGTACTACGTCGTGCTGTTGCGAGGGTACCGCAAAGCCGATCTCACCGTGGTCTATCCCCTGGCACGCGGATCCGGGCCGCTTTTGTCGTCGCTAGTGGCGGTGCTGCTGCTGGGCGAGCAGGTTTCCGCCCTTGGAGGGGTTGGCATTCTCGGCGTGGTGGTCGGCGTCTTTCTGATTGCTGGCGGCACCGGACTGTGGCACGCTGCCCATGACACGAACCAGCGTTTGCGCATTCTCAGGGGTGTTCGTTATGGCTTGGTGACCGGTTGCTTCATTGCCAGCTACACCGTGGTGGACGGCTATGGCGTGAAGGTCTTGCTGTTGTCTCCCATTCTGCTGGACTACTTTGGCAGTTTCATCCGGCTGCTCTTTCTACTGCCGGTTGTCCTGCGTGACACGGGCGCCGCGCTGCACCTGTGGCGCCAGCAGTGGAAGTACGCACTGTTCGTCGGGATCGTCAGCCCGGTCTCTTACGTGATGGTGCTGTACGCCATGCAAGTGGCACCCTTGAGCCACGTTGCACCCGCGCGCGAGGTGTCGATGCTGTTCGCAGCGCTGCTGGGCGGGCACCTGTTGGGCGAAGGAGACCGCAAGGCGCGCCTGGCCGGAGCGGCCTGCATCGCAGCGGGCGTCATGGCGCTGGGACATGGATAGCATGCACGAAGGGTTGCTGTTGGGCTGCGATTTTTCCTCCAGCCCGTCGCCGCGAAAGAGCATCGTAATTGCACTGGGACGCTTGAGTGGCGGGCGTATCCAGCTATCAAAATTAGAGCGGATCAGCAGTCTCGAAGATTTCTCCGACTGGTTGAAGCAGCCACAGTCATGGATTGGAGCCTTTGATCTTCCATTCGGTCTGCCGCGCGAACTGATAGAAACATTGGGCTGGCCACTGCAATGGGAGCCGTGCATCAGACAGTTTGCATCGCTCAGCCGTGCCGACCTCCGTGCTCAGTTTGCTGCTTTTTGCGACGCGCGGCCCAAGGGCGCCAAGTTCGCACACCGCAAGACCGACCGGCCAGCAGGTTCCAGCCCTTCGATGAAGTGGGTCAATCCACCGGTGGCCTACATGCTGCATGCAGGAGTTCCGCGCCTGATCGATGCGGGGGTGTTTCTGCCGGGATTGATGCCTGCGAAGGCGTCGGACGATGGAGTGTTGCGGGTCGGCCTGGAGGCGTACCCGGGGTTACTGGCACGCGAAGTTCTGGGGCAGCGCAGCTACAAGAGTGATGACCGTGCGAAGCAGACGACCGATCGGTTGATCGCCCGCAAGGACCTGTTGACGGCACTGGAAGCGGGTCGAACCCGACTTGCGCTACAACTCAAGCTAACCAATGCCCAGCGTGATGCACTGGTGGAAGATCCCAGTGGTGATGCACTGGACGCCGTGCTGTGCCTGATGCAGGCGGCCTGGGCGGCAATACAGCACGTCCAGGGGCACGCACGCTACGGTTTGCCGTTGGATATGGACCTGCTGGAAGGGTGGATCGTCAGCGCCTGATGCGCCCGGTGGGCACCAGCAGGGGGCGTGGCAGCGAAAGCGCGTTTCAGGCGCCGCGGTGGATGACGGCGTCTTCGATCTTCAGCGCCAGTTGGGCGATGGCCAGCGCAGCCGGGCAACTAGGTGCTGATTGCATCAACAACTGGCGGCGCATGATGGCCTGCCGTACGGTCGGGTCGGCCGGAATGTCTCCCATGTGCAGCAATTTGAGAGGGCGGCCAGGCTCGGTCGTTACAAAACGGTCGAGCACCTGTTGCAACTGCACGGTAATGGCACGCCCGTCACCCAGCCGGGCCGTCTGGTTGATCACCATGCGAATATTCTGGCGTTTCTGCTGGCCCACCAGAACCTTGATGGTTGCGTAGGCATCGGTCAGGGAGGTGGGCTCGGGAGTCGCCACCACAATTACCTCGGAGGCGAGCGACACGGCAAAAAGCACTACGTCAGAAATGCCCGCGCCGGTGTCGAGCAGTACGATGTCGTAGTGGGGCACCAGCCCAGACATGATGCGCAGGAAATCATCGCGCACCTCGGGTGTCAGGCGCGAATATTCCACCATGCCAGAGCCCGCAAGCAACACGGAAAAGCCGCCTGGAGCCCGGATGATTGCGTCTTCGAGTTTTGCCTTGCCAGTGAAAACATCATGCAGCGTGATCTTGGGGTACAAGTTCAGGACTACGTCCAGATTGGCAAGGCCAAGGTCGGCATCCAGCACCAGCACCCTTTGGCCTAGCTTGGCCAACGCGGCAGCAAGATTGGCAGACACAAAAGTCTTGCCGACGCCGCCCTTACCGCTGGTAACCGCCAACACCTTGCCCAGCGGCTTGAGCGGTACCGCCGCCTCTGGCGGTTTGGGTTGGGTGGGGTTGATAACGTCCGACATCAATTAACCCTTTGCGTAGCGCCGCCGGCCGATGCGCCTGACAGATCGCCGGTAACACTTTCAATCCAGGCTGGCTCGCCCAGGGCCAGATGGCCAAACAGAAGATTCTTCTCTTCTGCACTGACAAAGATTTCCTGCTGCTGGTCCAGAAATACGCGATTGCGGCCTTCTTTTTTGGCACGGTAGAGCTGCAAATCGGCCCGCTCGGTCCACAGCGAAGTTGTTGACCGAACCCACTCTGGCGCGTAAGCGCCACCGACACTGGTTGTCACCTTGAGATTCACGCCAGGTGAGACCTGGACCACCAAATTCTCGATCGACTCGCGAATACGTTCAGCCACCGTGGCGCCGAAAGATGTATGGCAATTGGGCAGAATGACTGCAAACTCCTCGCCGCCGTAACGTGCCACCGTGTCCATAGGGCGCACGCACTTGCCCAGGCAACGCGCCACCGCTTGCAGCACGAGGTCACCCGCAGGATGACCGTAGGTGTCGTTGACTTTCTTGAAATGGTCAATGTCAAGCATCAGCAACAGTGCCGGTTCCCCTGAGCGTGCCACCACATCGATGGCGCGCTCCAGAACGGTTCGAAAGTGCCTGCGGTTGGCCAAACCCGTCAACGGGTCCTTCAATGACAATTCGCACAGCCCATTGATGATTCCCTGCAGGTACTCGGTCGGCGACGATTCGGAAGGCGCCAAGGCCAAACCCATTTCATGGTCGAGCAGGGCGCGTGCGTCATCGAGCTGTAATTGCTGCAACTCAATGAGGGGGGAGGGTGTCTTTGGGGCCACGATCGAAATGGGTGCCGGATGTCTGAAAGTCTAACAGGAACTGCCGGACCTAAAGGCTGGAATTAGGACCACAAACGGAACAGTTCGGATCGCGCGGCAGTTGCACCTCTGTCCACTCCATGCTGCGCGCATCCAGCATCAGCAAGCGCCCGGCAAGTGTTGTGCCCACGCCGCACAGGAGTTTGAGTGCTTCTGCAGCCTGCATGGTTCCGATGATGCCGACCAAGGGCGCAAAGACCCCCATGGTGGCGCAGCGTGTTTCTTCCAACTGCGCATTGGCCGGAAAAACGCAGGCGTAGCAGGGATGTTTTCCGCTGCGGGGGTCGTACACACTGATCTGGCCATCGAACCGGATGGCGGCGCCGGAGACCAGGGGCTTTGCAAAGTGAACGCAGGCGCTGTTGACCGCATGGCGGGTAGCGAAGTTGTCGCAGCAGTCGATTACAACGTCAGACTGAGGAACATGCTGCGCCAGAAACACGTTGTCGGCGCGTGTATTGCACGCCGCCACCTGCACCAGCGGATTGAGTTCGTGCAAGGTGGTTGCGGCCGAGCTTACCTTGGACGCGCCTACGCTGTGCGTGTGATGCGCGATCTGGCGTTGCAGGTTGGTAAGGTCCACCACATCATGGTCCACCAGGGTGATATGCCCGACCCCCGCACAGGCAAGGTACATGGCCACCGGAGACCCAAGTCCGCCCGCACCGACAATCAGCACTCTGGACTGCGTAATCCGGGTCTGGCCTTCAATACCAATGTCGTCGAGCAGAATGTGGCGCGAGTAGCGCAGCAGTTCGGAGTCCTGCATGGCGCATCAGTTCTCTTTGGTTTCTTCCTTGCGCTCCACCTGGGTTTTGCTCACCAGCACAGGCTTGCCTTTAAGTTGATTAATGGCCTGCAGAAGCTGAAAGTCCTTGTCGGTTCCGAATTCGGGCAGACGCCGATCGGCAATCGGTTTTTTGGCTTCTTCTTCCAGGCGCTTGAGGGCTTCCTCACGCGCTTTTTCCCGCGTCTCGTCTTTCACCTCTTCGCCCTGGCCACTTCCGAGATGCTTTCCGAGGTCGGCTTCCCGCATCCGCAGGGCAGCGAAGGGACTGCCTTCTTCGGTGTCATCCACCATCACATCTGGCACGATGCCCTTGGCCTGGATGGATTTGCCGCTGGGTGTGTAATAGCGCGAGGTGGTGATCTTCAACCCGGTCTCCGGCCCCAGGGGACGGAAGGTTTGCACCGAGCCCTTGCCAAAAGTCTGGCTGCCCATGATGGTGGCCCGTTTGTGGTCCTGCAATGCGCCGGCCACGATCTCGCTGGCCGATGCCGAACCTTCGTTGACGAGCACAATCAACGGCACCTTCTTGATCGCGGCTGGCAGGGATTTCAGTGGGTCACCACCTTCGCGTCCCAGGTAGTCACGTACCGTGGCTTTGAGTGTCTGCTTGCTATCGGGCGTTTGCCCGTTGGTCGAGACAATCGTGACGTTCTCGGGCAGAAATGCCGAAGAGACGGCCACTGCAGCGTTGAGCAGGCCGCCCGGGTCATTGCGCAGGTCCAGCACCATGCCCTTGATGCGCGGGTCGGCCTTGTAGATTTCGTCAATCTTGCGGGTGAAGTCTTCGACGGTGCGCTCCTGGAACTGGCTGATCCGAATCCAGGCGTAACCGGGTTCAATTACCTTGGCGCGTACCGACTGCTGCTTGATCTCTTCGCGGATGATGCTGGCGGTGAAGGTGCGGTTTTCATCCTTGCGGAAGATCGTCAGCACCACCTTGGTGTTGGGCTCACCCCGCATGCGCTTCACCGCTTCGTTGAGGGAAAGACCTTTGACAGCCGTTTCGTCAACCCGGGTGATGAGGTCGTTGGTTTTGAGACCGGCGCGAAATGCCGGCGAGCCCTCAATGGGAGACACCACCTTGACCAGACCGTCTTCCTGTGTGATTTCAATGCCGACGCCGACGAACTTGCCGGAAGTGCCCTCTTTGAACTCCTTGAACGACTTTTTGTCAAAGTACTGGGAATGCGGATCCAGACTGGAGACCATGCCTGCGATGGC
>CAJBVC010000169.1 GCA_903958915.1 uncultured beta proteobacterium | reverse complement strand
CGCAGGTTGATGCACATTCCACGGCTGTGGCGATTGCCCCCAAAGCCAGCGTCACCTGCAAAGACCCCGACGATCAGAAATTCATCGATCTGGCGGTTGCCCACAGCGCGTTCTTACTGAGCAAGGACCGCGCCGTGCTTTGTATGCATAAAAGGCTGGCAGCGCTGGGTGTCTGTGCGCAAGCTGCTATCAAATTTGCATAACCACCACACTCTTTAAAACGTCTCCCAGTCGTCATTGCCCGCTGAGGGCGTGACCTTGGCGGGCACCACCGGCAGATCCTTGGAGGAGGCTGCCGACTTGGCTTTCGCTGCGGTTGCCGCTTTGGTCGAATTGGGCTTTTCGTCGTAACGGCGCTCATGTCCCTTGAAGGGCGTAGGTGGCGGGTTGCTGGAGCGCACCTTGGCGGCGGGCAGCGTGGAACCCTGCAATCCGGGCGCGAGCTTGAAGGTGGCAACCACTTGCACCAGCTCCTGGGCCTGGCTTTTCAGGCTGCTTGCGGCTGCCGCCATCTGCTCCACCAGAGCGGCATTCTGCTGCGTGACCTGGTCCATTTGCGTCACGGCCTCGCCCACCTGCGCCACCCCGGCGGCCTGCTCGTTGCTGGCAGCGCTGATCTCCCCCATGATGTCGGTGACGCGTTTGATGCTGCTCACCACTTCGGTCATGGTAACGCCCGCCTGGTCCACCAGCGCCGTGCCCTGCTCGACACGCTCCACGCTGGCACCAATCAGGCTCTTGATCTCCTTGGCCGCTTCCGCACTGCGGCCAGCCAGCGAGCGCACCTCGCTTGCCACCACCGCAAAGCCACGCCCCTGCTCCCCTGCACGCGCGGCTTCCACCGCCGCGTTGAGTGCCAGGATGTTGGTCTGAAACGCAATGCCGTCGATGACGCTGATGATGTCGGCAATCTTTCGGCTCGATTCGTTGATGCCCTTCATGGTTTCCACCACCTGGCCCACCACCTCACCCCCGCGCACGGCCACGGTAGAAGCGCTCATGGCAAGCTGGTTGGCGGTGCGGGCCGAGTCGGCGTTTTGTTTGACAGTGGAGCCCAGTTCTTCCATGCTGGCAGCGGTCTGCTCCAGCGCACTGGCCTGACTCTCGGTGCGGGCGGAGAGGTCGTTGTTGCCCTGCGCGATCTCGGCGCTGGCGGTGGCCACGCCCTCAGAGCCCTGGCGCACGTTGGAGACCACTTGCGACAAGCGTTCCTGCATGGTCTTGAGGTTCTCCAGCAGATGGCCAAGTTCATCCTTGCGCGTCACTTCGATCGGGCGAGTCAGGTCACCATCGGCGATGCTCTGGGCCAGGGCCACCGCTTGCTGCACCGGCACCACGACGCCATTGGGAATCACCCAGATCAACAGTCCACCCACCAGCACCATGATGCTTGAGGCCACCAGCATCGCCTGCTCCGACGCCTGGATGCTCTCCGTGACCTTGCCGGCAGCGTCAGCGGTGCCATCCAGGTTGAACTTCAAAATCGCCTCCATCGCCAGATAGGCCTCGCGAAAGGCGGCAGGCGCCTTGCTGGCAAATGCCTGTTGCGCTGCGGCTGCCTTGTCTGGCGCGGTTGCCGCTTCGGCGACGGCGGCCAGGCTTGACTGGCTCAACTTGAAGTAGGCATCGCGCTTGGCCTGGTAGTCGGCATACAGGGCCTTCTCGGCGTTGCCCTGGGCTGCGGTTTCCTCGGTGTAGGTCAGGAGCGTGGCCGCGTAAATTTCGGTGGCCTTGGCCAAAGCCGCGTCGATGCCCTGCAACTTCTTGGCAAAACTTGCGGCGTCGGTACTGTCCCTCCCAGCCATGCGGTCGCTTGTGACAAGGTAGTGGTCGGCCACAAAGCCCTTCATGTGGCCGAGATTCTCGATGGCAGGAATCCAGGAGAGCGCCACTTCACCGGCGTTGTATTTGACAGAAATGTTCTTGTAGAACGCATTGGCTGCGCTGAGCACGGCCAGCAGCAGGATCAGGGCAAGACCCCCGGTGATGCGGGCACGGATTCCAAGGTTGTTGAAGTTCATTTGTTGCGTGGGAGTTATGGGCAGTGGGAGGGATCTTCGCAAAATTCGGGCTAGTTCACAACACTGGGCGCCACTGTGGGCAGGACCATCTCAAAACAGGTCCCTCGGCCTGGCGTGGAGTGCACCGTCAGCTGCCCTCCCAGAATCCTGGTCACGATACGTCGGCTGATCGACAGGCCGAGGCCTGAGCCACCCTGGCCCAGCCGAGTGGTGAAAAAGGGATCGAATATCTGGCCGAGGTGCTGTGTGGCGATGCCCACGCCATCGTCCGTCATGCGAATCCGCACCGATGATTGCCCTGGTACGGGCTCGGTAAAGACCTCGACCACGCCGGCACTGCGCCCCTCAAATGCGTGGTTCAGCGCATTCATCACGATATTGATAATCACTTGTCCCAGCGGCCCGGGGAAACTGTCCAGCGAGACACCAGGGTGAAGCCTGAGTTGCAGTTGCAGGGCAAGCCCGGAGCGTTTCAGGTTGGGTCGCAGGGTGTCAAGAACCTCACCGAGCATCTGGGCCAGATCAAAGGTACGCCGCCGCTCGGACTCCTGATCGACCGCCACCTGCTTGAAGCCGGTGATCAATTCCACCGCGCGCTGCAATGAGCGCTCTGCCAACGTAGTGCCTTCGAGTAAATGCTGCAGGTTGGCAGTCAGGCTGGACTTTTTCATCTGCCCCGCTTCCACCGAGCGAATCGTTTCCTGGACCTTCTCCTGCATGGCACTGGTGGCCACCAGTGCGTTGCCCAAAGGTGTGTTGAGCTCATGCGCCACGCCCGCCACCAGACTGCCTAACGACGCCAGCTTTTCGGACTCCACCAGTTCGTCCTGGGCCTGCTGCAAGGTCGCCATGGTTTGCACCAACTCGACGTTGGACTGCTCCACCGCACGTGTGCGCTCGGTCACACGCTGCTCCAGGTGCGCATTGAGTTGGCGCAGTTCGTCGTCGAGCAGTTTGCGTTCGGTAACGTCCACCGACATCGTCAGCACGCACTCCTGCTCGCCATACTGAAAGCGCTCGGAAGACAGCAGGAATGTGCGCGCGGGTCCCTCCTTCATGTTGAAGGTAGCCTCGTGGCCGCTGACGCGCCCTACCCGGGAAAACTGATCAATCCATCCCTGTCGCTGAGTCATGTCACGCCAGAAACCCAGGTCGACGGAGGTCTTGCCTATCACGTCCTGCCTGCGGTGCCCAAACGTGCGCTCCCACGCCGGATTGACGTCAACATAGGTGCCGCTGGCGTAACCGGCCACCGTGATCGGCAGCGGGCTGGCGTTAAGGATCTGCCGCACCCGGCGCTCATTGTTGCGTGTGGCCTGTTCCTGCTCCGCCAGGGCATTCATCTTTTCCCGCAGGCTGGCATTGAGGTCCTGCACTTGCACGATACGTCGCTCATTGGCCAGCAGGACGATTCGCATGACCAGGAAACCAATGGTCCAGATGCAGGTCATGG
>CAJBVC010000168.1 GCA_903958915.1 uncultured beta proteobacterium | reverse complement strand
TGAGCGTGGCGTTGCCGGTGGCCGGGCTGGCGTTGCTGTCGGTGGCAGTGACGGTGAAGGTCTCTGACGGTGTGGCGGCGGCTGCTACACCGTTGATGGCGCTGGCGTTGGGCACGAAGGCGTACTTACCCTTGTTGGCCCCGGTGCTGACGACGTACAGGGTGCCGTAGCTGCCGGTTTTTGAGATGTCGTAGACCGTGCCGCCGATGTCGGTGTTGCCGCCGGTGATGCCGGTGGAAATACCGTAACTGGCAATAGTGCCATCCGTGTCCGTGGCGACGAGTGTGCCGGTGGTGTTGGTGCTGAAGGTGTCAGCAGCGGCAGTGTCGGTCAGCGCGATGGCGGTGGGGGTGGTAATTGTGGGGGCGGTGTTGGGCTGGGTGTATTGCCACACCTCATATCCATGGGACCCATCGTCTGCCGAAAAAGCGATGCCGCCATTGAACAGGGTCAGGTTCATTGGGGCACTGATACCGGCACCAGGATTGATGTTCGCAACCATCGTTGGCGCGTTCACGCCGTCATACTTCCACAGTTCTTTGCCATTGATGCCGTCGTCGGCACTGAAATAGAGTTCGTTGTTGAAGACCAAAAATTGCCCGGGGCTGCTATCGAGTGGATAGCTACTGCGCGTATTGATGTTCGCAACCAGTGTGGGCACGCCGGAGCCGGTGTATTTCCACAGTTCAATGCCCTCAGTTTCGGTCTGGGCAGCAAAGTAGAGTGCGCCATTAAAGACAGTCATCCCGTAGGGAGAACTCCCAGTGGAACCGGGAAAACTGTCCGCAACCATTGATGCCACGCCGCCGGTGGTGAGCTTCCAGAGTTCTGCGCCATTGGTGGCGTCAGTCGCTTGAAAATAGAGTACGTTGTTGAAGACAGTTAGATCAGTGGGGGTACTACTATCAGTAGAGGCATAAATGTCGGTAACCCTTGATGGACTGCCGCTGCCGGTGTACTTCCAAAGCTCTGTGCCTTGAAGGACATTAGTCGCTTGAAAGTACAGTGCGCCGTTGAAGACCGTCAGGTAATCGGGATTGCTGTTTCCAGCCCCAGGATTGATAAAGGAAGATGTGCCAATCTTCACTGCGCTGGTGCCATCGTATGCAAACAGTTCCCTACCATCAGTGCTGTGGTTAGCGCTGAAGTAAAGCTTGCTACTGAAAACAGTCATGCCACCCCAGGAACCATATCCTCTGGGGTTGCCGTCATCAGCGCCTGGAAAAATGTCAACAGCCATCGTGGGTGCCCCCGTGCCGTCGTACTTCCACAGCTCGAAGCCGTTACTACCATTGGTTGCATTAAAGTAAAGTGCGCCGTTAAAAACAGTCAAAGAATTAGCCCAGCCGTCGCCAGCGCCAGAATTGATGTCTGCAACCATTGACGGCGCGTTGGTGCCGTCGTATTTCCACAGCTCGTAGCCGTGACTGCCGTCATTGGAGACAAAGTACAGGACATTGTTGAAGACGACCATGCCGGTGAAATTTCCAGTGCTACCTGGATAGTTGTCTGCAACCAGGCTTGCCCCGCTAGGCAGAGTTCCGGTGTATGACGCTGCTTGAATCGCGGAGGTTTCGATGGTTCCAACGGCCGCCTCCAAAACCCAGTCCCCGCCCAGCGCCGCCGCCCCGGTCAAGTCATTCGACGCCGCCACATCCGCCTGCGTGATGCGGGCAACGGATTCGACAAACGCCTGCCCCGCCTCGCCCTGCGCCACATTGCAGCCGTACAGCAGCAAATCGCCCTCTGCCGTCAAACTCTGGCCAATCTGCGCCAGCAGCGGGGCGTAGGTGTTGAGGTTGGCGCTGTTAAGCAGGGTATCGCCCAGTTGCAAAGCCCCGGCGCTGCCGTGGCTGAACAGGTGAATGGCAGCAATGCCGCTGCGCCCGGCCAGCGCGTCGGCCATTTGCTGCAGTCCGTTGCCGCTGTTGATCAGGATGACTTCGGTGTCGGCACCCAACCCGTTGAGCAGCGTTTGATAGGCTGCAATGCGGGTGTCAACGAAGGCAATTTTCTTGAACGGCGTGGTGGTGGCGGGCATGGCTTGGTACTCGGGGTTTGTCGGCAATGCCCGCAGCGTAAAAGCCCGCCAAAAAGAAAACCTACCATTACCTACGTGCGGGGTTATGGGGAAGTGGTGCGCGGTGAGCTGGCTCGCCTGTAAGAGCGCCCTTTGCTCTCATGTTGATAGCTGCTTACGCAGGATTGGCGGGGGCTAGAGGGTGTTTTGTGCAAACGAAGATTGATACCCATGTGCGGTTAGGTGCCTGCCTGAGCGCTAGGGCGCCATCGCGCGTGATCGCGGCTTGCCTGCAGGGCCGCTGCCTACCGCTGATGGGCAACGCCTTGTTCCACGAATATGAGGACGTTTTTGGGCGTGCCGACCTCTTTGAGCGCTGCCCTCTGAACCCAGAGCAGCGCGCCGAGTTGCTCGACATTTTTCTGGCCCGCTGCCAGTGGACCCGGGTGTATTACGCCTGGCGACCGAATTTGCCGGACGAAGCCGACAACCACTTGGTCGAACTGGCAGTGGCCGGTGGCGCGGACTTCGACTCGCTCTGGAAGCAGGCGAAGCGCATCGTTGCTAGTGGTCGGCACCTATCAGGGCAATGTGTACATTATAGTAATATACGTAAATGACTGACCTGAGCAAGATTTCCGGGTTTGACTGGGATGACGGAAATGCCCGTAAGAACGAGAAGCATGGTGTGTCCATGGCGGAGGCAGAGCAGGTGTTCTTTAATGCGCCGTTGCTGCTGCTGGATGACGCAGCGCACAGCCAACAGGAGCATCGGTTGCACGCGTTGGGGAAAACGGATGCCGGTCGCGCATTGCATATTGCGCTCACGCTGCGGGAGTCAAACACCTTGATCCGGGTGATCTCCGCCCGGGACATGCACCGAAAGGAGCGAGCCATTTATGACAAAGCAAGCTAAATTGATTCCAAAGTTCGCCAGCGAGGCGCAAGAACGCGCGTTCTGGGAAACGCATGACTCCACCGACTACCAAGACTGGAGCAAGGCCCAAAAAGTGGTGCTGCCAAACTTGAAGCCCAGCACTCAAACGATTTCTCTGCGACTGCCACAACACTTGCTTGACGGCATCAAAAACGCAGCCAATGCGCGCGACGTGCCCTACCAGTCGCTGATCAAGGTCTGGCTTCAGGAAAAACTGCACAGCTGAAGCAGCCCTGGCCGCGGATGTCATTGAAATTGGTGGCATTTTTGAAACCATATGGCCATGAATGTGGTGATTGATACCAATGTGCTGTTGGGTGCCTGCCTGAGCGCTGGGGCGCCATCGCGCGTGATCGCGGCTTGCCTGCAGGGCCGCTGCCAGCCGCTGATGGGCAACGCCTTGTTCAACGAATATGAGGACGTTTTTGGACGCGCTGATCTGTTTGAACGATGCCCCCTGAACCTAGCGCAGCGCGCCGATTTGCTCGACATTTTTCTAGCGCACTGCCAATGGACACGGGTGTATTACGCCTGGCGACCGAATTTGCCAGACGAAGCCGACAATCACCTGGTCGAACTGGCAGTGGCCGGTGGCGCGGACTTCATCGTGACCCGCACTTTGCGCGAGGTTGCCCGGATGGAGTTGCGGTTCCCACAGTTGCGGGTGCTGTCGCCGGTGCGCCGCTGAACCGCCTGATCGACGAAATGACAACGCTGATGCTGGCCGAGTTTGATGCCGAAACCCGCTTTCGCTTGCGTGCGCAGAACGGTGCCGGCAAAGCGCAGCGCGGCCTTGAACTGCTGGATAAGCTCGACGCCCACTTCGCCGGGTCAAAGGGTGACAGTACCGCGTTGCCTTGACTATTGCAAAGAGACTGGAATCGTACCCGCTGCAAGTTTGAATGGCGAAACGCTATTTCTGTTGAGATAAATGTTTGTACGTTTTGGGATACATTTAGGGTATGCGCACGATTCAAACCACCCAAGTATTTGACGCATGGCTAGACCAGTTGAAGGATAGGCAGGCCGTGCTTCGAATCCAAATGCGTATTGACCGTGCTGAGCTCGGAAATTTTGGAGACGTGAAGCCGGTGGCCGAAGGTGTTTCATGAACATCAAGCTCAACAAATGGGATAGCGCCAAGTACCTCAAAACCGATGAAGACATGGCGGCCTACTTCGCTGCGTGCCTGGAAGAGGCCGGCGACGATGCAGCATTCATTGCGCACGCGTTGGGGGTTATCGCTCGCGCCAAGGGCATGGCGCAGTTAGCCAAAGACACCGGTCTGGGTCGGGAGAGCCTGTACAAAGCTCTTTCGAGCGAGGGCAACCCCAGCTTTGCAACTATTTTGAAGGTAATCAAGGCGCTGGGGTTGCGTCTGGAGTCCCATCCGGTTGCCCCTGTCTGATGCGCTTGGCTGGCACCGTGCACGAATAGCGCGACAGAGCCCGGCGATGGGGTGCCCGTTGGAGTACTGAGAGCGCTCAGTTGCTATCAACTTCGTAGCTGTCAACGCACGTTCTGCGGGCGCTGGTGGGCTTTTTATGCTGAAGCTGTAGGGCGCGTTGGATGCTGCCACAGGTGTGCCACTCTATATGCAACCGACACTTGTTGCGGGATAAAAATCCGGAATGCCATCCGTTTGGCTCAGCACTAGCGATTCGAACCCAAAGTAACAGGCGAAGTGAAGGGGTCCGTAACCACCAAGTTGGCGATGCGCTTGAAATCGTCGGTATTGCGCGTCAACAGCGGCAGATGTTCGACTAGCGCACTCGCTGCGATGATGGCATCCGGGAGCTTTATCGTGGTGGTGGATCGAATGGCGATGACGGCATCAACAATGGCTGGCGTAACACCAATCTCCGTAAGTTGCGACAACAGTGCCTCGGTAGCGCGTCGGCTATCTGGCGTATGCCCATTCCAGCCGAGAAGCTCCATGCGTGTTATCACGGAAAAATGTGCTTGGTCGGCAATGGCGCTATCGATTCGTGCAAGCACCTCTGCATCTGCGCTCCCCGCTAAGGCATAGACCAGTAGATTGGTGTCGATGAGGCAAGGCATCAGGGCTGGCTTTCCCAACCGCGGCCACCCCATTCGCCACGCATAGCTTGCGCCAGCTTCGCACCACTTTCAGTGGTCAATTTTGGCCAGACACTGCGTGCGCTTGAGAGGGTTGCCAAAACGCGCTGCCTGCGTTGGTCATCGCCCAATGGCGCAGGCACGGGGCTACGAGTTGCAATGAACTCAACAAAGTCGTATACCTCAGCCTGCTTTTCTGGCGGCAAGGTCAATAG
The DNA here is from genome assembly GCA_903958915.1 of uncultured beta proteobacterium. Lineage (GTDB taxonomy): Bacteria > Pseudomonadota > Gammaproteobacteria > Burkholderiales > Burkholderiaceae_C > Allorhodoferax. The sequence continues at coordinate 2,079 of CAJBVC010000168.1, read as the reverse complement.
TCGGTGATGAATCAGTTCGGCATAGCCCATGCTTGTTCTCCTGGCGAGTGCTTAGTCTATACCGTGGATGTGGCAAACGTGCTTTCGCCTGCGTGCGCACAGCAAATCCGGCAAAGCGCAGCGCGGCCTTGAAGGACAGGAACAACGCTGGCAAACGATCGGGCTTGTTGGTGGTCACTTGATGCTGTTGGTGGCGCACACTGTCGGGGAAGATGGCAATGGGATGGAAATCATCAGAATTGTGTCGGCACGAACTGCCGACCGTAAGGAGCGAAAACGCTATGAAAACTAAGATCATTAAGAAGACAATTGATTTGCAAAATCTTCCGCCGCTGACCGATGAGCAGCAGGCTCGCTTAAGCGTGTTGGCAAAAATGCCCGACAGCGCCATCGATTACAGCGATATCCCGCCGCTGGATGATGCGTTCTGGAAAAACGCGGTCCGTAACCCGTTTTACAAACCCACCAAACAAGCCAATGATGACAAGCACCAGTGGCTCTAAGCCGTGTCCAAGACGCGCAGCGCGGCAAGCAGCGCGCGGCGAAATGGCGTGCATTGGTGGTTGCACCTGATAAATGGCAGGGCTGCCATTTGGCACGAGATGGCAGTGTGCAACCAGGCGTCGTATATACTTTACGTATCAACATTTACACAAGAGATACTGCCATGCCCCATGCCATCAAAACAGCAGCGGTATTCAAATCAGGCAACTCGCAGGCAGTGCGCTTGCCCAAGGAATTCCAGTTCGATGTGAGCCAGGTGGAGATCCTGCGACGTGGAGGCGATGTGGTGTTGCGCCGGATTCCGTCCAACCTGGCGGCCGCCTTTGACCTGTTGGCAGCGTTACCCGACGACTTCATGCAGGACGGCCGAAACGACACGCCGCCGCAAGTGCGCGAGGGTCTATGAGCACTTTGCGTTACCTGCTCGACACCAATATCTGCATCTACATCGCCAAGCAGCGCCCGCCGTCCGTGGCGCAGCGTTTTGCCAAGTTGCCTGCCGGTTCAGTCGCCATGTCACTGATTACATTTGGCGAGTTGCGCTATGGCGCAGAAAAAAGCCGGCAACGTGGCGAGGCACTGGCCACGCTGGAGAGTTTGCAAGCGCTGATTCCGGTGATCGCGCCGGATGACGCAGTGGGGGCAAGTTATGGTGCCATCAGGGCCCAACTGGAGCGCGCCGGCACACCCATCGGCAATAACGACTTGTGGATAGCCGCCCATGCCCTCGCTTTGGGCGTGACGCTGGTCAGCAACAACACCCGCGAATTTGAGCGTATACCCAAGCTGAGGCTGGCAAACTGGGTTGCGTAGTGCTGCTGCGGGCATGATCGTCCGCTGCTATCAAGTTGCTAGCTGCTTGCGCCTGTTCTACGGGCGCTGCAGCCAATTTCTATGGTGAACCGGACGAGCCGGTGAAGGGGTTCAGTACGCCGATGCCGCAGCCGTCAAAGTCGCGCACGTTGCGGGTGACGATGGTGAGTGCGTGAATCTGGGCGGTGGCGGCAATCAGCATGTCGGCCTGGGTGCGGGTCTGGCCACTGGCCTGGAGTTGGCCCCGCAATTCGCCGGCGCGCCGGGCAATGTCACAGGTGATTGGCAGCACTTCATGGCGCTGCACAAAGGCATCAAACCACGTCAGCAACCGGGACGTGGGATGCCAACTCAGTCCAAACATGATTTCATCGACGGTAACGACAGAGACCTTCAACCGGGGATTCACCCGTTCACGCCCCAAAAGCCAAGCCAGAACACCGGCGTTGGGTTGCGGGCGCATCAACTCGCTCAGGATATTGGTGTCAACCAGTTGCATCGCACACCTTCAAACAGCCGGTTGGGCTAAACCCTCGGTCGCGAGCATCTCGACAAACGCGTTGCGGCGCTGTGTTGCACTGCGTGGGGGAAGATCCACCACAGCCGATGGGTCCGCTTGCAGGGCAGCACGTATTTCGCCGAACTGCTCGGACAGCGTGGGCTCATGCTGGCGGGTGTGCCACTGCTGAAACACTTCAAAGAGTTCGGCATTGACTAGCATGGCGACGGGTTTGTCGCGGTTGTAAATGGCCTGCGGCTCCT
>CAJBVC010000167.1 GCA_903958915.1 uncultured beta proteobacterium | reverse complement strand
GCATTGAACCCGGCAATGACAGGGAAACTCAAGTCCTTGAAGCCTTTGCGTCGCGCCCGGGCGGCGCTCAGGTGTTCGGCGACATCCAGTTCTGTCAGCGTTTGCGAGGTGACTGCTTTTTCAAACCACGCATAAAACTCGCACATGGCCGCGCCGTCTTCGCGCATGGCCGCACGCACAAACTCGGCTTCCGCCGCGCTCTTTCGACTCTTGAGCAGGGTGCTGGGATTGATGGATTCCACCAGTTCGACATGGGTGCCAATGTTCTGGCGCAACCCGAAGGTGACGCGGCGGGGGTCCACCAGCACGCGTTGGGACGCATCGATTGCAGCCAGCGTTGCGGGTGCATTTGCATACGGCGCAATCGTCACTGAATCGGCGAGCAGTCGTGCAGCGAGTGCGGCGTCGACCTTGCCCTCGCCAATGAAAAGCGTACATTGGTCCATCCCGATCAGGAGGTGGGCAATGAAGACGGGGTTGTAGCTTACGTCGCTACCGCGCAGATTCAGAATCCAGGCGATGTCGTCCACGCTTGAGACAAAGTGGGTGGTGCAGCGGTGTTGTGTCATGGCAGCGCGAACGGCAGTGAGCTTGTCAGCGCGCGTCTGCGTGGCAAATGGTGCCTCATGCTCATACACGGGCGCTTGCGGCAGCGTGGCACGCCCCTCCCAAACCTCTGCAAACACATCGACGTCGGTACGCAGGGTGGCACCCACCGCGGCAAGTGCAGCGCGCAGCGCCTTCTCTGCGGCCAGGCCAAGCACTTGACCATCGACCATAACAACACCGTCTTTTCCGGCACTCTTGCAAAGCCAGGCAAGATGCTCGGATGACGCGCCTGTGGAGATTTTTTCCAGAGTGATGCCGCTGCCTCGTAACTCAGCCTCCGCCTGGCTCCAGTACCGGCCGTCGGCAAACAAGACTGCCTGATCGATGGACACGGCCAGTGTGCCCATGGAGCCGGTAAAGCCGCTTGCCCATTCGCGCGTTTGCCAGCGCTCGGGCAGGTATTCCGAAAGGTGTGGGTCGCTGGAGGGCACCAGGACTGCGCTGGCTTGGTGATTCTTCAATGCATCACGGATGCGGGCGATTCGCAGGGTGATGGGGTGGATACGGGTGTCCATGGAGTTCCTCGGCATTGTCGGGTGGTAAGCTTTGATTCTAAGAGCCCGCCAGCTGGCGGGGCACCCCACTTTTCGGAGACCTTATGAAGCACTCGCCTTTGCTCCCCCTGGTTCTGGCCACCCTTGCAAGTACTGCAACCGCGCAGTCTGTCGAAACGCGCAGCACCCTGAGTGACCAGCGCGAAGTGGCTGTCACGATCTACAACGAGAACCTCGCATTGATCAAGGACTTGCGGCAGGTCCAGCTCGCGGGTGGTCCCAATGCCCTGGCATTTCGGGATGTCAGCGCCCGTATGCGAGCCGAGACAGCACTCTTTCGCAGCGTGACCGAGCCCGGCAGCCTGTCGGTGCTGGAGCAGAACTTTGATTTTGACCTCCTGACGCCGCAAAAGATGCTGGACAAATACGTGGGCAAGAACGTGCAGGTTGCGCGTACCAACCCTGCGACCGGCGTGGAAACGGTGGAGACCGCGCTGGTGCTGTCGGCTAACAGTGGTGTGGTACTGAAGATCGGGGAGCGGATTGAGACAGGGCTTGCCGGACGGTTGATCTTTGGTGACGTGCCCCCCAATTTGCGCGACCGACCCACCTTGGTGATGGCGCTGGACAACGCGGGCGCGTCCCAGCACACCGTCGAGTTGAGTTACCTTACCGGCGGCCTGGCCTGGAAAGCCGACTATGTGGTTGAACTCAACCCTACCGAATCGGCGCTGGACATGTCGGGTTGGGTCACATTGACCAACACCAGCGGGGCCAGCTACCGTAACGCGCGTCTGCAACTGGTGGCAGGTGATGTGAATCAGGTTGCTCCCCGCATGCAAGCGGCGGCAAGGGGTAACGTCATGATGGCAGCGGCCCCGGCGCCGCGCGCGGAAATGGCGCAGGAGTCACTGTTTGAGTACCATTTGTATACCCTCAGTCGTCCAACGACGATTGCCGAGAATCAGACCAAACAGGTCGCCCTGTTGTCTGCATCGGGCGTTCCGGCCCGCAAGGAGTTGCTGCTGCGGGGCAGTGAGTATTACTACCAGAGCAGTGCCGGTGACCTGGGTCAGAAGATGAAGGTGGGGGTGTTTCTGGAATTTGACAACAAGGACTCTGCTCGCCTGGGGATGCCACTGCCCAAGGGGATTGTTCGCGTTTACAAGAAGGACAGCGCGGGCAACGCCCAGTTCATCGGAGAAGACAGCGTGGACCATACCGCCAAGAACGAGACGGTTCGGCTGAAGCTGGGCAATGCCTTCGATGTGACAGCGGACAAAAAACAGACCGACTTCAAACGCACCAACCTCAGCGGCAAGTTCAACTACCAGTTTGAGAGCGCGTACGAGTTGCTGCTCAAGAATGCGAAAAAGGAGGCGGTCGTCGTCACGGTGCAGGAACCAATGCCCGGCGATTGGCAAATTCAGAGCGAGAGCCACCCCCACGTCAAAGGCTCCAGCAACACCGCTGCCTGGAAGGTTCGTGTGCCGGCTGAAGGCAGTACCACCTTGGTGTACCGCGTATCGGTGCGCCTGTAGCCGTCGTTCCCTGCATTTCAGCCCCTCGCTCCTGCAATCTGTCTCCTGTCGCTGGTGGGAATGCAACCAAAGGCCTAACCTTCGAGTATTGCGACAGCGAGAAGGCGACCACGATCATGTTCAAGGCTTTAGGCAACCTCATTCACCGAACACCCTGGTGGGCGCTCGTCGGTGGCGGCTTCACGCTGTTGCTGGCGCTGGTGCTGTTTTCTGTTCCCATCCAGGTGATCCGGTTGCACGGGAGCGGCGCAACGCCCCAGGAGCAGCGCGCTATCGAGCGAGAGATCAACCTGGCCTTTGGCGACCGCGCGCTGGACTTTGCGGAAAACGTCGTTCGCGCCATGCGCGAGCGCACCGCCGAGGGCGGTCGACAAAAGGAACTCGATCACGCTCTGGCAGAGATTGCGCGGGCAAAAAATGAGCTGTATGCCGCCAAATCGGATATGGACCGCGCGGTGCGGGAGTCCGCCCACGAAACCGCCAATGCGGCTTTGGACGGGGCAGTCGATGCCGCCGAGACGGCTTTGGACGCCGCAGTGGAAGCCCGTGAGGCGATTGAAGAAGCCCGCCGGGATGCAGTGGAGTTGCTACGCGAGCGGGGCCTGGACGTGACAGCGGCATCCCAATCCTTTGACGGGATGCTGAAAACCGCGACGGACAACGAAAAAGCGGCTCGCGAAACACTGGAATCCATGCGTGCCATGCGCCAGAAGCAATCTCAGGCGGCCGTGCCTGCACCCAGCGCCAGTGGCCCTTCGAAGGATGAGCCGCGGGCCATTGTGCCCCCCAAGGGCCAGTTTGGCGGCATCTACATTCCCTCCGTGGTCGCCATGACGCCGCTGCCTGAGGACTTTCGTGGAGAAATCAGGAAGAAAGTCGACCGCGATGTTTGGCGCGTGGGGGTGGGTTCGGCGCTGATACTGGCTTTTATCCCGGTGTTTGTGATTTTGCTGATTTCCAAGTATTTTCTGGGCCGCTCGCGCCGCGCGCAGGCGGTGGCTGAAGCCAAAACGCAGGAAGCTGAAGTCAGCCACATGAGCCGACAAATCACTGAAGCGCGGTTGCAGGCGCTGCAAGCGCAGGTCGAGCCCCACTTCCTGTACAACACCCTGGCCAACGTGCAGGCCCTGACCGAAGTGGATGCGCAGGCCGCCAACAAGATGGTAGGACACCTGATTGCCTATTTGCGCGCCTCTTTGCCAAAAATGCGCGAAAACACGTCCACTGTCGGGCAGGAACTGGAACTGGTTCGGTCTTACCTCAATATCCTGCAGATGCGTATGGGCGCGCGTTTGCAATTTTCGATCTCAGCGCCGCCCGAAGTTTTGGCCAAATCCTTTCCGCCCATGATGCTGCCTTCCCTGGTGGAAAACGCCATCAAGCACGGACTGGAGCCTTTGCGCGAAGGCGGCAATATTGATGTAGTCGTCGAGCAAATGGCGGGTGCTGTTGGCGAGCGCATCGTGGTGCGGGTCATGGATACGGGCAAAGGGCTCACCGACGCCCCAACGCAGTCCGGTGGTGGTGTCGGTTTGAGCAATATCCGCGAACGTCTGGCGGGCATTTACGGCACAACCGCGAAGTTCAGTATCGCGTCCAACTCACCTAAAGGCGTGGTGGCAACGATCGACATACCGACCGAGGCTCCCAGCGCACTGGGTGTCCCCTTGGCTACTGGCAATGATGTGGCGCAGACCCTTGCGCAGCCACTACAGACCGGATGGTCGCGGGCCAAGCGGCTGACCAGCAAGTCGCATAGCGTGTGGGCCAGTGTGGTGGCGCGGACCATGATGGTGTTGATGGTTGGCCTGTGCATCGCTTTTCTGATTGCCTTGCTGGGCTTGTATGCCGGCTGGATGCCAGTGCAGATTGGTGACCTGCAGCTCGATGGACTCGAGGGTATGGCGCTGGGGTCGGTGGGGCTGCTGGTGGGTTTTGGCGCGGTTGCGCTGGTCATTCTGATTCTGGTGGCGGTGCTGTACGGACTGGGCTTCCTGTTTGCAGCATTGCTGGTGTTCATCCCGCTGGCGATATTGATGTCCATCGTCCCCGCGCTGGCACCGTTTATCGTGATCGGGCTGATAATCTACTGGCTGCTCCGACGCGACCGTAAGCGTCGCCTTTGAAACCATGCCCTATACCGCTGTTATTGCCGAAGACGAACCCATCTTGCGCGCCCAGCTCAAGGCCAAGCTGGCGCGCCTGTGGCCTGATTTGCAGATCGTGGCCGATGTGGGGGATGGCGAGGCTGCGCTGGAAGCCATCGACCAGCACCGCCCCGACTTGGCGTTTCTGGATATCCAGATGCCGGAGATGACCGGGGTGGAGGTGGCGCGCAGCCTGGCTTCGAACCCCCAATTGAAATGCCATGTCGTTTTTGTGACCGCGTTTGACCAGTATGCGGTGCAGGCCTTTGAGACCGATGCGGTCGACTATGTGCTCAAGCCCTATACCGATGAACGCCTGCAGGCGGCGGTGGAGCGACTGCAGTCGCGGCTGGGCCGGATGCCGGCTGCGCCACCGCAAGACCTGGAGGCATTGCTGGCGCGTATCACGACCAAACTGGCGCCACAGACCGAGCAACTGAAATGGATCAAAGCCAGCGTTGGGCAGAACCTGCGGCTGATTTCCATCGACGATGTGTTGTTTTTTCAGAGTGACGAAAAGTACACTCTGGTGGCAACGGCGGAAATGGACGCCTTGATTCGCACCCCCATCAAGGAAATTCTGGAGGGCGTGGACTCCGCCAAGTTTTGGCAGATCCACCGTTCCACCATCGTCAATGCCTCCGCCATCGAGACGGTGTCACGCGATTTCCGCGGCCAGGCCAGTGTGAAGGTCAAGGGCCGCAAGGAAAACCTGGCTGTGAGCCGGCCTTTCTCGCACTTGTTCAAGCAGATGTAGTACTTGCGGCGTTCAAGCGGGGTCGGGCGACGGCAGCTGCCGAATGTTGCGAATGATGGGATGTCTGCCTGCCCATGCTGCCAGCACCAGGCAACCAGCGCCGCCCAGGCCCAGCGCGTAACGCAGTCCCATGTGTTCCCCCACGTAGCCTCCGAGTAGCGCACCGGGGCCAGCAGGTATCAGGATCAGCCAACGCATGGTGCTGGTCATGCGGCCTAACAATGGTTCGGGCGTGACAGCCTGGCGCAGCGCCAGAAAGTTGATGAAGATCAGCACCGCACCCGCGCTGAAACACAACAGCATCACCACAAACGAAGCCACGCCCCAGGGACCCAACGGCGCAAATGCCAGCTGCAGCCAACCGATGCCGCACACCGCAAAGCCCAGCACCAGGCATGGACCAGGCCCAAGCTGGCGCGAGATCCGGTTGCCCAGGGTGCTCGCAACAATGGTGCCCAGCCCCATTCCCATGTAACACAGGCCCACTTCATGTTCATTGAGGCCTAGCTCGCGTGTTGCAAACAGAATCTGCACCACCAAGGCGCTGTGATAGCACATCTGCCACAAGCCCATTGCTGTTGCCAGTGACAGCAGCAAACGCTGGTGCGCGACAAAATGCACCCCTTCCTTGAGGTCGCGCCAAAAGTGCGCGTCCTGTCGCGGCACCAGATTCTCCACCACGCGCAAGCCGCGCAGAATGACAACGCTTACCAACAACAGGAACGCATCGGCCAGCAACGCCAGCGGTGCGCCCGCCAGCTTGATCAATACACCGGCGACGCCAGGCCCGGCGACCTCTGCGCCGCTGGAGGCCAGCGCATTCTTGGCATGTGCTTCCACCAGCCTTGGGCGAGGCACCACCTGGGTCAGCACAATCTGGGCGGCGGTGCCCGCGGTGACAAAGACGCATCCGATGGCGAACGACACGCCGTACATGAAGGGCATCGACAACCAGCCCAGGGCCCAGCACAAGGGGATGCTGGCCAGCACCAGCGCCACGATGCCTTCGCCCACCACATAGACCGGCAATTTGCGCACCCGATCGAGCCACACCCCGGCGGGCAACGACAGCAGCACGAAAGGCAGCAGTTCCATGGAGGTGAGCAATCCCATTTGTGTGGGGGTCGCGTGCAACAGCACCGCAGCAGTCAGCGGAATCGCCAGCATCGTGATCTGCGCACCAAAGGAACTGATCAGGATCGACGTCCACAGCCGCCGGTACACTGCATCGCGCAGCAGGTCGTTGGCAGGCAGGGTGGGCCAGCGCCAGCGTGCTTGGGGCGGCGTCGGCTCAGGAGAATGTGGGAGCATGCAACAAGGTAGAGGTAGTTCAGTCGCGTGCAGGCGATGTTTTTGCGATCCATTTTAGCCAATGCTGTGCAGCAGGCCTCCCTTAGAATGAAAGCATGTCTTACCTCGTGCTCGCCCGCAAGTACCGTCCGCGCAACTTCACCGAAATGGTGGGGCAGGACCACGTGGTGCAAGCACTCACCAATGCGCTCACCACGCAGCGTCTGCACCACGCCTACCTGTTCACCGGCACGCGTGGGGTCGGTAAGACCACGGTGTCGCGCATACTGGCCAAATCGCTCAACTGCCAAGGCCCGGATGGCAATGGTGGAATAACCGCTACACCCTGTGGGGTATGCGCAGCATGCTCTGATATCGATAGCGGACGCTTTGTCGACTACACCGAGCTCGACGCCGCCAGCAACCGGGGTGTGGACGAAGTGCAGGCCCTGCTGGAGCAGGCGGTGTACAAGCCGGTGCAGGGGCGCTTCAAGGTCTTCATGATCGATGAAGTGCACATGCTCACCAACACCGCCTTCAACGCCATGTTGAAGACGCTCGAAGAACCGCCCGAATACCTCAAGTTCGTGCTGGCCACGACCGATCCACAAAAGGTGCCGGTCACGGTGCTGTCGCGCTGCCTGCAGTTCAACTTGCGACCGATGGCGCCAGAGACCATTCGCGAGCACCTCAGCAAAGTACTGGCCGATGAGCAGGTGGGTTCCGAAGTGCAGGCCCTGCGGCTGCTGGCCCGTGCTGCGCGTGGCTCTATGCGTGACGCCCTGAGTTTGACCGATCAGGCCATCGCATTTGGCTCGGGGCAGTTGCTGGAGGCGACCGTGCGCCAGATGCTGGGCAGCGTGGATCGCTCTTATGTCTTTCGCCTGATCGAAGCGCTAGCCGTGGGCGATGGCAAGACGGTGGTCGATACGGTGGAGTCGCTTCGCCTCAATGGCTTGAGTTCGGCCTCGACCCTGGAAGAGATGGCCACCATCTTGCAACGCATGGCAATCCATCAGACCGTTGCGTCGGCGGTTGACGACGACAGCGACCCAGACGCGATGGAGACCGCACGCCTCGCCGCCGCCATGCCGGCAGATGAAATACAGTTGCTCTACAGCATCTGCTTGCACGGCCGCGCCGATCTCGGCTTGGCGCCCGACGAATACGCTGCACTGACCATGGTGCTGCTGCGGTTACTGGCTTTCAAACCCCGGACGGCTGAAAAAAAAACTCTGAGTGATGCCACTGTGAAGCTGGTGCCCGCGTCGCTGCCGGTCACCCCCTCACAGCCAGTGCAATCGGTCCGGGTGCCGACGCCGGCGCCACCAAAACCGGTGCAGCCTTGGGAGGATGAACCGATTGCAGTTCGGAGTGTGCGCAGCGGGCAACAGATTCCGGTGCGGGACGCTGATTCCATCGCAGTCAGTCCACCGGACCATGAACAAAAACGGGGTCAAACGCCCGCGGGATATGCGCAAACAGCTACACAATTGGTAGCAGTTCCGGTGCGCCGGCAGGCTGAAACCCGTGCGGATGCGGCAGCCTCCCAGGCACCTGCGGTACTGGTTCCGACTGAAGAGGGTGACTTTTGGCACGCCACGGTGCAACAACTCATTGCAGCGGAATCTGTCAATGCACTGGTGCGCGAACTGGCGCTGCAGTCCCAACTGATTGCCCGTGATACTGATCAGTGGCTGTTGCGCGTTGAACGCGAGTCGCTCAACCAGCCTGCCAGCCGCGATCGATTGAGTGTCGCACTGCAACAGGCGGGTTACCCGGTTCGGTTGGCCGTTGAAGTGGGACGGGTGACCGACTGCCCGGCGCGGCGCAACGGCGCTGCCGCCGCTGAAAAACAGCTGGCAGCTGAAAAGATTATTTTTGACGATCCGTTTGTGCAGGCCATGATGCGCGACTTTGGCGCGAAAATCGTGCCCGGTTCCATCAAGCCGATGTGATGGGTTAGTCGGTTGGGGTCAAGAATTTCGTAACGTTAAAGGAAAAACATGTTCAATAAAGGACAACTCGCCGGACTGATGAAGCAGGCCCAGGCCATGCAGGACAACATGAAAAAGGCCCAGGATGAGTTGGGCAACATCGAAGTCACCGGTGAATCAGGGGCTGGCCTGGTGAAAGTTACCATGACCTGCAAGCACGACGTCAAACGCGTCACGATCGACCCCACGCTGCTGGCGGAAGACAAGGACATGCTGGAAGATCTGGTGGCAGCCGCTTTCAATGCGGCGGTGCGCAAGGCCGAAGACACATCGACCGAAAAGATGGGCAAG
>CAJBVC010000166.1 GCA_903958915.1 uncultured beta proteobacterium | reverse complement strand
GACTACTGCATTCGTAGAACTTTGATAACCAATGTTAATGAAGGTGGTAAAGCAATAACGATACCGGCCTTCTCGCTCATAATCCTTTGGTCGAGTGTTCAAGTCACTCACGCCCTACCATTTCTCCATGCTGCTGCGCTTGAGTTGCTTGCACCGACTGTTTACTATTTCTCTTGCATGTGCCACACCCCTGACCATTCAGCCGGCGGCGGACTGTCCTGAAAATGCTTGCAGCGCTCCACATAGAGGCGTGCCGCCTTGTCCAGTGGATTCAGGGCGAGCACCTGTTCAAAGTCAGCGATCGCCTGCTCCCACTTCTTCGATCGGTATTTTGATAATCCCACGCGAAAGAAATGCAAGGCGTCCGTCATGGAGGGATAAGTATCCTCGGTGTGGTAGTCCATCACCTCGTATACGGCGCCTGGCTGGGTGCGTCCCTTGACTATGATGAGGTCCAGTTCCCTGCAGAAATAGGTTCCCTTGAGCTGTCGGTATGTGGAGTCGCTGATCATGATGCGTGCACCGTAGGTCTTGCACGCACCCTCGAGGCGGGCGGCAAGATTCACACCGTCCCCAATGATGGTGTAGTCCATCCGCCGTTTGGAGCCAATGTTTCCGGACACGACGTGGTCGGTGTTGATTCCAATGCCGATTTCGACAGGTAGCTTCCCTTCGGATCGGCGGTACTTGTTCCACTCCATCAAGTCCCTGATCATTTCCAGTGCGGTGCGCAGTGCCCGGTCGGGGTCGTCAGTGTGCTGCACCGGAATCCCGAACGCGCACATGATCGCGTCGCCAATGAACTTGTCCAGCATGCCATCTTCCCGCTGGATACAACCCACCATCAAGGTGAAGTACTCATTGAGTAGTTCAACAGTCCGTTGGGGGCCAAGCTCCTCGCTGATTGATGTAAAGCCGCGAATGTCAGAAAACAACACAGTCGCCAGGACGCTTTTTCCACCCAGAGCCTCCGCGCCTTGCGCGAGCATTTTGTCCGCAATGTTCGGATCCATGTACCGAGACATGGTTGACTTCAGGCGTTTTTCGCTTGAGATGTTCTCCAACAGCGCCATGGCACCGAAGCGCAGGCCATCCGAGGAAAGCAATGGTTGCAGCGTCAGATTGACAGAAACGGATTCCGACTCTACTTTGAACTCGGTATCCATCAAGGCTACCATGGCCTGTTGGCCATCAATCAACGTGAGTCGATCCACAAACCACGCGTTATCCAGACCAAAGAACACCGCAGCATCCTGGTTGAGAATCTGGGTAGGCTGTGTTTTCAGTATGCGCAGTGCAGCAGCGTTGCATGTAACTATCCGATTGTCCTCGTCGAAAGTAATGACACCATTGGACATGGACTCCAGCATCGCTTCGTTGTAATTCTTGATCGCCTGAACGTCCGCAAACAACTTGGCGTTCTCCAGGGCAATGGCGATTTGTGCAGTAAAAGCCCGAAGGTGCGACTCGTCCTCATCGCTGAAAGGGCCACCCCGACGATTCAGAATCTGGGTGACTCCAATCGTCTTGCCTTTCTTGTTGACGATGGGAACGCACAATATCGATCGGGTGAAGTAGTTGGTCTTCCTGTCGAATTCCGGATTGAAGCGCAGATCAGCATAGGCATGCGGAATGTTGATGGACTTTCCGGATGTAAAGACCGCACCGGCGATGCCAACATGATTGGGGAGACGTATTTGCATGCGCTCCAATCCGTGTCCCACTTCCGACCACAGCTCGCCGGTCTTTTCGTCATTGAGAAACAGGGTCGAGCGCTCGGCATTGAGAAGCCGCGTCGCTTCCCCCATCACACGTTGCAACAGGGAGCCGAGCTTGATGTCCTGCGTCATCTCGGAAACCAGTTCAATAAACTCCATTTCCTTCTTGCTTGCAGCCTGCATCCGCTCAATGATGTTGGTGCTCTGGAGCGCAACAGACCCCTGGCTGATCATCGCGTCGTACAGGTCCAGATCGTCCTGATTGAAGTCGCCGTTCTGCTTGTTCAGGGCTTCGGCCACACCGATCACTTCCCCGCGTGCCGTGCGGATCGGTATGCACATGATGTTGCGGGTGCTGTACCCCGTTTGCTCATCCACCACTTTGTTGAAGCGCGGGTCGGCGTAGACGTCATTGATGATGAGATTTTCACCAGACTGAAACACGTGGCCGGCAACGCCACTGGTATTGAGAATCCGAATCTCCAGCGACTTGGAGCCCTGGGCTACCCTGGAGTAAAGCTCGTTGGTTTCCGGATTGTTGAGAAACAGCGAGCCTCGTTCGCACTGAAGCTGTTGCGAAGTCATCTCGACCAGTGCGTAGAGAACCTCGTCAAATGTGGTGCAACTGGCCATCTTTTCGGTGACGCGCAACAGCAACTCTGCGTGTTGCAGTCGCTGGCGCATGGTGGCTTTTGGCTTGCGCAGGGATGCTCCCTGTTCAACTACCGGTGTTGGTAGTGCCCCTTCAGCCCTTGGCATCGGCCTGCTCCTCGAGCTTTTGCCGCAATGCGCGAATCGTGCCCTGCATGAGGGCTGTTTCCTGCGATCTTTGGTGTTGGTTTTCTTGCATATCTGCCTCCCTTTGTTCTTTGGCCGCCTCCAGCGCGCGTCTCATTTTGCCAATGGAGTCCCTCATTTGCGCAAAATCGTTGTCAAACGTCAAGCGTTCATGGGACATCGCATGTCGATGGTCCGCCACCACCGCTTCAAGTTGAGCTCTGAGCGCCGCTATCGTATGTTTGTGTTGCTGTACGTCATTGTGCGATTTGATAACTTCCGCCTGTACGGCAGCCTCCAGCGCTCTGTCTTTTTGTTCCAACTCATGGCGCAAGACGGCAATCGTTTGGCGAAGCTCACGTATTTCGCCGTCCCTTATCGCAACAGCTGCCTGGACCGCTTGGGCGGTCGCACGGTGGCTTTGTTCGAGTTCGGCGCGTAGCGCAATGATGGTGCTCATCAAATCCCGCAGTTCCCGCTGCGGATCATTGACGTCCAGGGGGGGTGAAGTGTTCTTCATGGGGCCATTCAGGAACGGCTTTTTGCTTTTCTGCATGTCGGTAAGGAGTCGACAGTACCCGAATGTTCAGCCCAGATCAAGGTCCAGTCCGCTGGCATGCGCTCTAAACTTCGCATAATGTAAATCGGCCAACTCGATCAAAGCTTCAGCTGCTTCCATCGCAAGGCCCCCATTTTGATAAATACCGTCAACAATGAACTTGTTGATGTGACCTATGCAATCGTCTGTGCCCCACAGGGATCGCACTGCACCTGCAATGTCTGGGTGCCGTCTGGCCACAACAAGAAACGCGTTGACGACCTTGCGGTCAACGTCATTTTCTTCGGACGGCGTCGTACTGCCGCCAGCACCCAATGCGTCCGTATTTCTGTCACGGACCATGACAGAGTCAAACTCCGAGGGGTGCATTTCGCCAAACCGTGATTCGTGTTCCTCTGTTGCGCTATCCCACAGACCCCACACAGTTTCAGGGTCATCCTCCACCACCTCGATGCCTTCAGACTCCGGACGCGACTTTGGCGCAATGCCATCCAAATCATCACCATCTGACGCAATAGGCATGTTGCCAACACCCCAAGTAATAGGTAGCGCGCGGCTACTGACAACTCCCTTGTCTGTTGTGTGCTGGTGCCTCTCTGCAATGGATGCACTTTGGTTTATTCGACCATTCTAGACAAGTTGAGCAAGTGAACCGCTCTTATACTCCTAAGCACGCCGTCCAGGTAGTGGTCAATGAAGGCATCCAGTGTCGAGTTGCGACCAATTCTGGTGAATTTGAGGATCATGTTTGATGAAAAAGTTAGCGTTTATTGCCATCGCGGTCTTTGCCGCAACCCCAATTCTTGCTGGGCCTTTCGGTCTAACGCAAGGATTCAGCTTGGACGAAGTCCGTAAGGCAGGTGCGTTTGTTGCAGCAGATTCCGACTTTGTCTATGTGAGCAAGAGTCTTGCCTTAGGAACTCCCGATTTCGAAAACTACAGCGTTCTTGTGACTCCCAAGCAGGGCCTATGCAAAATCGTGGCGTTCAGTGGTGACCTGTACACCGACGGTTACGGCCGCCAATTGAAAACCCGGTTCCATGCGTTGACCAGTGCTTTGGCAAACAAGTACGGAACTCCCCGTGTGAGCTTGGATATTTCAAAAACCATCGATCTCTCCAGAAGTTTTGGATTTTGGAATCTTGGCGGAATTGGAATTGATGACGGCGACTGGATGGACGCCCTGTTGCTGAGGAAGCGGCAGTTGAGTGCCGAGTGGCAGGGTGGTTCGAACTCCATCGATCCCGTGGCCATGGGCCATAGTGCGGTAGGGCTGCCCGATTCAGTCGGTTCAATAGCACTGGAAGGACGGGCGCGGTCGGCGTCCAGTGCCTACCTGCGGCTCGAGTACCGCTTCAATAACTATGGCGAATGCATGACCGAGTTAAAGGCCAAGCGCAGCGCAAATCTGTAACGGCGGCCAGGCGTCGGAATACTGGTGCAGCGACAGGGGTCTATTTTTTCTCTGCCAGATTCTGGCTCGCCAGGTTCTTGCGGCAGGTGGCGTTGATGACCCGCAGTTCGTTCAACGTTTCGTCGATGCGTGATCGTTTCTTCTCCAGGTCGGCGATTTCCTGATCGGTGCGATCGATGACATAGGTGAGTTGCTGGGCGCGACCCTCACCCTGGTCTCCGTACAGGTCCAGATAGCGCTTGATCTCTGACAACGGTGAGCCAATGGCCTTGGCACGCAGAATCAGGGCCAGGCGCGCCCGGTCGCGCCGGGTATAGACCCTGGCGCCATTGACGCGCCTTGGACTCAGCAGCCCTTTGTCCTCGTAAAAGCGCAGCGCGCGCAGCGTGATGCCAAATTCCCGGCACAACTCGGTGATGCCGAAGATCTCGGTTGCCCCTTCCTCTCGGTGCGAGTCTACAAATGCCTGGGCAACCGCCAGGCTGGAATCGGGTCTTTTCACGCTGTTCGCGCAGGGCTGTATCAGATAACGCGTTGCAGACGCATGGCAACACTCATGTCACCTGAAACTTTGAGTTTTCCGGCCATGAAGCCGGTGGCGGGCTCAAGATCGCCATCCAGCATGGCCTGCAGGTTGTCCAGGGTGATGCCCACGGTGCAGTCCGTTTCACTGGCATCGTTGGATACGGTGTTGGGAGTGGATTTGCCATCGATGACGATGATGCCGTCGGCTCCCATGTCAAATTTCAATGTGGCGTTGAGTCCGCTGTCGGCGCCAACTTTGGTGCGGATGGCCTGGGTGCAGGATTCGAGAGACATGGCGTGGTTCCTTTGAGTGAACAGTGATGAAAAGTGCAACGGACGCGATCCTAGCAGGATTGCATAACGCACCACACAGTATAAACACCTATACGATATTTGGTTGACGTTAACGTTACCATGGTATCTAATGGGTTCCATTGAACCTGAGGAAACGACCCGATGCCTGCGATTCGCTCCAAGATCCAACCCCGCTCTGGCGCCTTTGCTGCAAATGCGCAGCGTATGTCTGAGATGCTGGCCGAGGTGCAGCGCCTGGAGGGCTTGGTCATCGCGGAGAGTGAGTCCAAGCGTGAAAAGTTTGAAAAGCGCAAGCAATTGTTGCCGCGTGAACGTGTGGCGCGCTTGCTGGACCGTGGTACGCCATTTCTGGAGCTCAGCCGGCTGGCGGGCCTCAATATGCATGATGACGATGGCAAAAAGTCGGTGATGGGCGGCGGCTCCATAGTAGGCATCGGCGTGGTAGCGGGAAAGCGCTGCGTGATTTCTGCCAGTGACAGTGCCGTCAAAGGCGGCACGGTAGCGCCTATGGGGTTGAAGAAGGGTTTGCGCATCCAGCAGATTGCGCAGGAGAACAAGCTGCCGCTGATCTCGCTGGTGGAGAGTGGCGGCGCAAACCTGATGTACCAGAGCGAGATCTTCATTGAAGGTGGGCGCACCTTTGCCAACCAGGCGCGCATGTCTGCTCAGGGCTTGCCGCAAATTGCGGTGGTACACGGCTCGTCCACCGCCGGCGGCGCCTACCTGCCGGGTCTGTCGGACTATGTGATCCTGGTACGCGGTCGCTCCAGCATTTACCTGGCCGGTCCCCCTGTGGTAAAGGCAGCGATTGGCGAGGATTGCACCGATGACGAACTGGGCGGTGCCGAAACCCATGCGCAGGTGACTGGCTTGGGCGAATACCTCGCCGAAGACGATGCCCATGCCATCGCGCTTGCCCGCGAAGTCATGGACAAACTCAAATGGGACAGCGCCACAACGTCAACGGGTTACACAGAACCGGTTTTTGATGAACAGGAACTGATGGGCATCGTCCCGGCCGACGAGCGGG
This sequence comes from uncultured beta proteobacterium, assembly GCA_903958915.1. Lineage (GTDB taxonomy): Bacteria > Pseudomonadota > Gammaproteobacteria > Burkholderiales > Burkholderiaceae_C > Allorhodoferax. The sequence continues at coordinate 86 of CAJBVC010000166.1, read as the reverse complement.
AACCGTACGACGTGCGCGAAGTCATTGCCAGGCTGGTGGATGGCTCCGATTTTCTCGAGTTCAAGGCGTCCTATGCGCCTGAGATG
>CAJBVC010000165.1 GCA_903958915.1 uncultured beta proteobacterium | reverse complement strand
GGCCGAGCAGAATAATGCATTTTTGCGGAGCGCGTTGGCGGCCAGACAAATCTACCGCTGGGGGCTTGGTACATTTTTGACACCGCAGGTGGTGTTGGCCAACCAGACCGGTCTTTCCGCTGCGCAGATTCGGCAAGTGCAAACCGTTGTGCATGCCCACTTGAAGGAGATCCAAGATGCCTGGAGCCACCACTTTGGCAGCTGAAGTAACCCACATTTCGAAGCACGGGTTTTGGCTACTTCTTGCCGGCGAGGAATTGCTCGTGCCCTTCGATCAATTTCCATGGTTTCGCAAGGGAACTATCGAGCAGATTTCAGAAGTTCAGTGGCCAACCCCACATCACCTCCATTGGCCCGCTTTGGACGTCGATTTGTCGGTCCAGTCCATTAGAAACCCTGACGCATTCCCGCTGGTTTCTGGCGCCGCAGGTTAACGCATTGTTCGTCTCGTACTCTAGCTGGCTCGAGCGTGCAGGACGCATGCGCCGTCTCCCGCCCGGCACTCGGCGGGCTTCGGACGGGGAAGTCCCTTTCAATTCTCAGACGACCTAGTGAACCGCTTTGTCGTGCTCCTTAGTGGCGTGAATGTTGGCAAGGGCAACCGAGTGCCTATGGCCGAGTTCCGAGCGGCCATGGAAGCACTTGGCCATGGCTCGGTGAGGACACTGCTGAATAGCGGCAATGCCGTATTCACCTCCGCGAGTCCCAGCACATCCAGGCTTGCGGACACCATCGCCACGATGGTTCAAGAACGCTTTGAAGTTGTCACACCCGTCATCGTGAAGTCAGACACCGATTTCGCCGCCATCGTCAGCAGCAATCCGATCATGCCTCCTGCAACTGACCACGTGCGCTTCCTCGTGGCTTTCGCGATGGATCCGAAGCAACTGCAAGCCTTGGAAGGCCTGCATGCGTTGCTTCAGCCTGGCGAGCGCTTCGCCATCACCCGGCATGCTGCGTATCTTCACTGCGCCGGTGGCCTGCTCGAAAGCAAGGCCGCAGAGGCTGTCTTGGGTCGCGCTGGGCGGAGCGTCACCACCCGGAACTGGGCCACGGTTCTCAAACTCTCCGCCGCTGCTGAATGCAAACAATAGAGGATTCGGAACAAAGCTAGTCCGTGCGCTCGTTGAACTGCTGTTCTCGGACCCCGCCGTGACGAAGATTCAAACCGACCCAGCTCCAGACAATCAGCGAGTCATCCGCCGCTACGAGAACCCGAGACGTGCGCGTTGCCGTTACACGACGGTCGGGGACATCAAGGCGACGGCCAACTGTCTTGGTGAATAATACGGTCCAGGCTGACGCCCAAGCCTCCCCCCTCCAACGGGAAAGTACGCTACTTGCAGGGCGCTCAAACCATTCACGAACCCCTGTTCGGGCGCATCGCTAAAGGAGGGATTGCGATCCTGGCTCGCAACAAGAGGTTGAGTGATGAAACTTTCTGTTCCCATTTACAGCCTGAAAAAACGCGCAAAAGCGCTGTCCAGAGAAAAAGAGATTCCGTTGCATGTGGCTTTGAACCGCGTTGCACAGGAGGAAGGTTTTCAGAGTTGGAGTCTGCTCGCCGCGCGATTGGCCGCTCAGGATCCGGCGCAAGACCTGCTTTCCCAATTGACGCCAGGCGACATGGTGTTGTTGGGATCGCGACCTGGCCAAGGCAAGACCCTGATGGCCCTGGATCTCGCCATTCGAACCGCGCGGTCGGGCCGATCCGGTTGGTTCTTCACCTTGGAGTGGAATGTTGGTGACCTATTGACCGGCTTGAAGGCATTGGGTGTGTCCGCTTCTGAAGCTGGCGAACGATTCCATTTCGACAATTCTGATTCCATCTGCGCCCGCTACATCATCGACGGCCTTGCTGCTGCAGAACTTGGCGCGGTCGTGGTGGTTGACTATCTCCAACTGCTGGATCAAAACCGGGAGAACCCACCGCTTGCCCAGCAGGTTGCTTCCCTCAAGGCGTTTGCCCGAGAGCGCGGACTTATCGTGGTTTTCATTTCCCAGATCGACCGATCTTTTGATCTGATGGTGCGACCCGTGCCGAGTCTCGCGGATGTGCGATTGCCGAACCCGGTCGATCTCAAGCAATTCGACAAAGCCTGCTTTTTGAACAGAGGCGCAGTCCAAGTGTCCGCAATCAACTGAGTAGGCCCGCAACTGCCTTTGCGCACCGTTTCGAATTCTGCGGTATACATCCGAAAATCGCACCCATCCGGTGATTGGGCTTTGAGACAAAGATGAACTTTCGAAACGTTTGGCTATTTCTGCTGGTGACTATTTGTGCCACGTTGAGTGCGCAAGCGCAGGTCGTGGTGGGTCAAACACACAGCATTCGTTCCACTGTCTTGAATGAAGATCGGAATTACCGGATATCACTTCCCGAAAGCTATACCTGGGCCAAGGACCGCCGATATCCGGTGTTGTATGTGCTCGATGGTGAGTCGCAATTTCTTCACAGCGCAGTTTCAGCGGGCTATCTTGCGAAGCATGGAGAAACACCGGAAATGATCGTGGTCGGCATTGACAGCAACGTCAGGATTCGCGATTACACCCAAACGGACTGGCGCGAGGCCTGGGCAGGCGGCGGCGGTGCCAGCAATTTCAAGAAATTCCTCTCGGCGGAACTCATCCCGGCCATCGAGCAAACCTACCGTACCGACGGGTTTCGCGTGCTTTCCGGGCATTCCGCAGCGGGGCAGTTTGCCTTGTATTGCCTCACGTCCGAGCCGTCGCTGTTCAGGGCGTACATTGCGCTGAGCCCCAGCCTCGACTGGGACCACAATTTGCCGCAACGGTCGCTTGAGAAGTCTTTTGCAGCTACTCGCAATTTGGAGGCATTTCTTTACGTTGCCCGGTCGGATGACGCCGGTCGAGCCCTGGTGGATTACAAGCGACTGGTGCAGACGCTCAAGACCAAATCCCCCAAGGGATTGCGTTGGTTCAGCCAGGCGTTTCCAAACGAAACGCACTCCAGCGTCCCGTTGCTCGCGCAGATCGATGCGCTACGCCATCTGTATTTTGGCTACCGGTTTCATGACGACATGATGGGCAAAGGGTTTGCCTACGCCGAGCAGCATTTCCGCAAAGTGTCCAAGACCGTCGGCTGGCAGCTTGCGCTCCCCCAGGGTGTGATCAACGAATTCGCCTACGAGGCCCTGGCCCAAGGGAAAACGCAGGAGGCAATCGGACTGTTCAAACGCAATGTCGAGGCCAGCCCGAACTCTGCCGATGCCTGGGGAAGTCTGGCGGACGGTTACGCGAAGGCCGGTAGCTGGAAGGATGCAGTGCAGGCGTCCGAGAGAGCGGTCGCTGTGGCCACCGAGTTCGCCCGACCTAACCTGTCCTATTTTGTCGGGCAGGCCAAAAAGATGAACCAGCAGCGCAACCAGGTAACTGCGCCTTCACAGTGAGTTTTTGAAGTTCGCGCTGCTGTAGATCTGCGATGGCGCATTGATCCCTTGAATTTCCAACAGAAAACCTCAGTTAACGACGCATGTTGAATCACGCGTTCAATTGGAAGCGGCCTCTCTTCTACTGTCTGATTCCAATCTTCATCTTCCTGGCTTTTGTCGGATTCCCGCCTCCGTTCGCGCCACCCGGCGCCACAAAGCCGATGCAAGAGCAGTCGGTGCCGGCAGAAAAGAAGAGGGGTAGCGCAGGGACTTGAGCATTTCGTAAGGTTTCGGCCAGAATTTCACAAGCCAAATAGCCCTCTAGCGCCCGCCGAATAAGCGTGATGCGCTTCTGTATTTGTAGCGAAGTATCGCGGGAAACGTCTTGCGGCGCAACGATACAGTTTGATACGATGACGTCCGCTTCAATCCATGAGCCAGAAACATTTGAGGGCAAGCCATGCGATTTCGCATTCCGATTACCATCGCGCTTTTCTCTGTAACGACCACCGTCATGGCAATTGATCTTGCACCGCTCTGGGATTTCAACCAGCCTGACGTGAGTGAGCAGCGGTTTCGTGCTGCTCTGGCGGGCGCATCCAGCGACGATGCCCTGATTCTGCAGACACAGATGGCGCGTACCTATGGCCTGCGAAAAGACTTTTCGAAGGCGCAAGACATTCTGAAATCCGTCGCCAAAGACGTGCCCGGTGCCGGAGCCGAGGCACGCACACGGTATGCGCTTGAACTGGGCCGAACATACGCGTCCGCAACCCATCCGCCCGATTCGCAGACTGCCGAGAACAGGAAACTTGCACGCGCGTCCTACGAGGTGGCACTTGCGATTGCCAAAAGCGCGCAACTCGATGACCTGGCCATCGATGCCATTCACATGCTGGCGTTTGTCGACACG
>CAJBVC010000164.1 GCA_903958915.1 uncultured beta proteobacterium | reverse complement strand
GTAATCCACGCGAGCAAGGAGAACACCATCTTGTGGTCGCGATGCCATGCATGGGGGCGACCATAAAGGGCATCTCCGAAGGAAAAGCCAATCAGAAGCGTGGCGCTCAGTAGCAAGAAGCCGGCAGCGACGAATCGAAAAGTAAGCCGCTCCAGAGTCAGGAGGGGCAGTCCCGTATGGGCATCCTCAGCCAGGCGTATCCGACTTTCAGCACGCGACATGAACCAGGCGTGGACGACGGCTGTCCCAAACAGACCGTAAGAAGCGACACCAAAGGCCAAGTGAAGTGGTAGCCATATAGGAGCCGTGTTCGGTAGCGGTGACCCCGGAAATGCAGCGGCCATGAAAACCGCTGCCGCACCCAGTCCGCACAAGGTCCATCGTGTTTGAAGCTGGGGGAAAATATGACTCTCGACTGCATAGGCAGCAGCTACCAACCATGCGGTCACCGACAGCGCCGGAGCAAAGCCAAAGAAGGCAGGATCCCCTAGCAATCCCATGGCAATGACCGCACCATGCAAAAGCCATGCGGCCGCCACACAATTGCGTGCAACGGAGGGACTGAGTTGGTGAACCCACACCGCCGGAACGGTGTACATGAGTGTTGCCAAAAGTGACAGCACCAGGGTAACAGGGGGCGTACTGGCTAGAATCATGCGCACAGTTTAGCGTTTTGCACTCTGCTGGCACAAGCTGGCACTCATTTAAGGTTCCGCGCGCCGGAATACACCCCATGGCTTCAGCACTTTCCGAAAAATTATCCCGTCTTGTCAAGGACCTGCGCGGCCAAGCCCGCATTACGGAAAGCAACGTAGCCGATATGTTGCGCGAGGTTCGCATGGCCCTGCTGGAGGCCGATGTGGCATTGCCGGTGGTGCGTGATTTCATTGCGCGTGTCAAAGAGAAGGCGCTGGGACAAGAGGTCATGGGTTCGTTGCAGCCCGGGCAAGTGCTGGTGAGCATTGTCAGCAAGGAACTCGCCAACACCATGGGCGAGGGCGTGAGTGACATCAATCTTGCGGCGCAGCCGCCGGCCGTCATTCTGATGGCAGGCTTGCAGGGCGCAGGCAAGACCACCACCACCGCCAAACTGGCCAAGCACCTGATTGAAAAACGCAAGAAGAAGGTGTTGACGGTTTCAGGTGACATTTACCGACCTGCAGCAATCGAACAGTTGAAAACCGTGACAGCGCAAGCGGGAGCGGAGTGGTTTCCGAGCACGCCAGACCAGAAACCTCTGGAAATCGGAATGGCAGCCCTTGATTACGCCAAGAAGCACTTTTTTGACGTGCTGCTGGTGGATACGGCTGGGCGTTTAGCCATTGATGAAGCGCTCATGTTGGAGATCAAGGAACTTCACTCCGCGCTCAAACCAGTAGAGACGCTGTTTGTTGTGGATGCCATGCAGGGTCAGGATGCGGTGAATACCGCAAAGGCATTCAAGGACACATTGCCCCTGACGGGAATCATCCTTACCAAACTCGATGGTGACTCCCGCGGTGGCGCCGCATTGTCAGTGCGACAGATTACTGGTGCTCCGATCAAATTCGCAGGTACCAGCGAAAAGCTCGATGGGCTCGAGGTATTTGATGCGGAGCGCCATGCAGGTCGTATTCTTGGAATGGGCGACATTCTGGCGCTGGTCGAGCAGGTCACCGCCGGGGTCGATATCGCTTCAGCGCAGAAACTGGCAGCCAAAGTCAGAAGTGGCGCTGGATTCGATCTGAATGACTTTCTGTCGCAGATTCAGCAAATGAAGCAGATGGGTGGCCTTTCCAGTCTGATGGACAAACTCCCCGCCGCCATGACGGCCAAGGCGGGTCATGTTGATATGGATAGGGCCGAGAAGGACATTAAACGCAAGGAAGGCATCATCCACAGCATGACGCCACTGGAACGACGCAAGCCCGAACTCATCAAGGCGACGCGCAAGCGCCGAATTGCGGCGGGTGCCGGCGTGCATGTTCAGGAGGTCAACCGCATGCTCAAAGAGTTTGAGCAGATGCAGGACATGATGAAGAAGATGAAAGGTGGTGGCATGATGAAGCTCATGAAACGCATGGGCGGGATGAAGGGCATGCCCAAGATGCCATTCTGACTGGACAGCGTCAGGCCTTGTGCCGCATGGCAACACGTGCGGCTGCGAGGTCCCACCCTGCCCAACCGCAACTCTTGAAAAGTACCGGACCTTGTCGACCCCCCGTGGTGCCACTTAGTACGTCACGCAGGCAGGGAATCAGTGCAACGTTCAGGCCTGCTTGCAAAAGGTCGCCAGCTTCATGGCACGCCTCAGGAGTGTCCACAACAATGGTGCCAGAGTTTGCAACGTGCAGGCACAGGGCAGTTCCAAGTTCTCGCATGTGCGGGGTAAAGGCGCCTACCGCTGAGATAAAGGTGCCGGTGTGAACCAGCGAGTCCAGTACCACCGCATTGGCCGGAGTGCAGGTCACCACAATAGGGCACCGTGAGAGTTCGGCGTTCGGGTCGTTCGTGGTCCGCGCACTGACGCCCAAGCTTTGCGCGTAGCGAGACAACGCTTGAGCACTTGCCATGCTTCGAGATGCAATCACGACTTCCTTGACCGAAAACTCCTCCACAAAGGCGTCCAGGTGCGCCCGTCCCTGAACGCCTGCGCCAACGATCAGCATCGGACCGCCGTTTTGCGGTGCCAGACATTGGGCTGCCACCAGTGACACAGCAGCGGTGCGTCGCGCAGTTACTGTGGGACCATCCAGAATGAGGCGGCGCTGGCCAGTGGCAACGTCAAACACCACGACATCACCTTGAATGGTCGGGAGTTCGCTGCCCGTGTTGCCTGGCGTCCATGTGATGAGTTTGGCGACGGCCGTGTCGTTGTCCGTCGCCGGCATCACGAACAGGCTTCCTCCGCCAGGCAGGCGATGCACCAGCCGGGGTGGGACCTGCACCGAAGTATCCGTCAATATCCTCCTGATTTCAGCGGTCATTGCGCGGTACGGCAATCGTTGTACCGTATGCAATGCATCCAACGCGGCAGCACCTTCGGGTTCTCTGTCAATACCATTTGTAGGGTTCATGCATGTTCCATCGTTTGCGTCGATGTTCCGATTCTCCACGAGCGACCGATAATGGCGACTGGCACACTGCGAGCGATACAGATTGCCTTGGTCATATCGTTTCTTTATGAAAGTCTCACTGCAAGATCTTTACCTCCGACACGCGTTGCTGGTCTTTGTTGGCGTCAGTGTGGTTGCAATTTCACTGGCTCTGTTGACAACGTGGGAGTTGGTGTCGCGCACGACGCGCGAAAGTGTCGTTTCGTCAACCGCGGCGGCGAATTTGGCGATCACCGAGATTTTTGCGTCAGAGAAATGGCACGACATTAAGCCGCTTTTGCCACAGGGCAACGCAACCCCTGACATCGCCCGCAATAATCCGCATGTGATTGCCATTGACAATCTGGTGCGCGAGTTCAGTCGCAACACCGACGTCGTGAAGGTCAAAAGTTTTGATTTGTGGGGGTTGACCCTTTACTCCTCAGAGGCCAGGCAGATCGGGGAAGACAAGTCGCAAACCTCAGGGTATGTTTCAGCACGGGCAGGGCAATCTGTCAGTGAGCTCACGTTCAGGGACTCCTTCAAGAGTTTTCAGGGTGAAGTCCACGATCGCAATCTCGTGTCATCGTATGTTCCCGTAGTTTTGGGAGGCCATCTTGAAGGGATCGTGGAAATCTACACTGACCGCACCAGTGAGATTGCCAGCACGGAGCAACGACTCAGCGACCTGCTGTTGCGACTGGTTCCGATATTCACGGTTCTGTTTCTCGTCCTTCTGCTGTCGTTTTGGCAGACCGAGCGTGCGCGCGTTCGACACGAAGCGTCGTTGCTCAGTCTTGCAGGTGAAAACCGCGTAGCCCGAGAGGCGGCAGAGCAGGCCAACACCACCAAGTCACAGTTTCTGGCGACGATGAGCCACGAGATCCGGACGCCGATGAATGGGGTCATCGGCATGGCCAATCTCTTGTTGGATACATCGTTGGCTCCGGAGCAGCGTGACTATGCACACAACATCGCTGCTTCAGGAGAGTCCTTGCTGGCCATCATCAATGACATTCTCGATCTGTCCAAGATCGAAGCCGGACGCATGGAATTTGAAAGCAAACCATTTTCTTTAGTGGAAACGGCAAACGCTATTCAGACCTTGCTGGATGTTCGCGTGCAGGAGAAAGGTATCAAGTTGGTTCTGGATCTGGATCCGCATGTTGACGGTACCTTCATGGGCGATGGCCTGCGCGTCAGGCAGATCCTGCTCAATCTTGCCGGGAATGCCGTGAAATTTACCGATCAGGGTGACGTGCGCATTTGCATCGCCCTGGCAGAGACCGGTGTGAGATTTGAAGTCAGGGATACAGGTATCGGAATTCCTGCGGACGCAGTGGAACGTCTTTTTGCGAGTTTTTCTCAAGTGGATTCGTCGATGACGCGGCGTTTTGGTGGCACGGGCCTGGGGTTGGCAATCAGCAAGCGATTGACAGAAGGAATGGGCGGGGTCATCGGTGTGGAAAGTTCAGAGGGCCAAGGCAGTTGTTTCTGGTTTCAGCTTCCACTGCGCAAGACAGTTGCATCGGTGCCCAGCGACGGGATTGCGACGATTGAAAAGACAATCGAGACATCGTCAGCGCCAGGCACACGCGCTGCGCCGTCGACAGCCCACATCCTGTTGGTCGAAGACCACCCGGTGAACCAGAAATTGGCGCTTGCGCTGCTGTCGCGCTTGGGGTACGTGGCCGATTTGGCCGTGAACGGGCGTCTCGCGGTGGAAGCGGCCAGTGCCAAACCGTACGACCTGATCCTCATGGACATGCAAATGCCTGAGATGGATGGCGTTGAGGCTGCACATCTCATCCGGTCGGCGCAAGGCCCAAACCAACACACCTACATCATTGCCCTGACTGCCAACGCCATGCAATCGGACAAAGAAGCATGCATTGCGGCGGGCATGAACGACTTTCTCTCCAAACCATTCAATCGCGAATCGTTGGCCCAGTGCATCAGCAATGGCTTGGAACATAAGGCGATTCAGGGCAGTGCTGCGACTTCACCGCGCAGTGTGTAGGTTCGAGTCTCTGTAATATTCACATCGATGAGTTGGCCCACCAGGTGCGGGGGGCCGGCAAAGTTGACGACCCGGTTGCACTCGGTGCGACCCATCAGTTCGCCGCTGTCACGCTTGGAAACACCCTCCACCAGAATACGCTGTGCCGTGCCGACGCGGCTGGCGCTGATGCGGGCCATGCTGGTGTTGATGGTGGCTTGCAGGTGCTGCAGGCGGCGCAGCTTGGTGTCGTGTGGCGTATCGTCAGTGAGGTTTGCGGCGGGTGTACCGGGGCGGGGGCTGAAGATAAAGCTGAAGCTGTTGTCAAAACCGATTTCGTCGATGAGCTTCATCATCTTGCCGAAGTCGTCCTCCGTTTCGCCTGGAAAGCCGACGATGAAATCCGAGCTCATGGCCATTTCCGGGCGGATGGCGCGTAGTTTGCGCACCGTGCTCTTGTATTCCATGGCGGTATAGCCACGCTTCATGGCCATCAAGACTCTGTCGCTACCGTGCTGCACGGGCAGATGCAGGTGGCTTACAAGCTTGGGAATCTGGTCGTAGGCCGCAATGAGCGAGGGCGTGAATTCATTGGGGTGGCTGGTGGTGTAACGCAGACGCTCAATACCGGGGATATCAGCCACGTATGCCAGCAGGGTCGCAAAATCGGCGGTGTCGGTACTGTCACCCATCGGCGCACGCCATGCGTTGACGTTTTGCCCAAGCAGCGTGACTTCCTTTACGCCCTGGTCGGCCAGACCCGCTACTTCTACCAGTACGTCTTCAAACGGTCGGCTCACCTCTTCACCACGGGTGTAGGGCACTACGCAATAACTGCAGTACTTGGAGCAACCCTCCATGATGCTGACGAATGCTGAGGCACCCTCGACCTTGGCCGGGGGCAGGTGGTCAAACTTTTCGATTTCCGGGAAACTGATGTCGACCTGAGGCACGTTCAACGCCTTGCGGGCATTGAGCATCTCTGGCAGCCGATGCAGCGTTTGCGGCCCGAACACCACGTCCACATAGGGTGCACGTTTGATGATTTCAGCACCCTCCTGGCTGGCCACGCAGCCTCCAACGCCAATTTGCACGCCTTTCTTCTTGAGATGCTTGATACGCCCAAGGTCCGAGAACACTTTTTCCTGCGCCTTTTCACGTACGGAACAGGTGTTGAAGAGAATCAGGTCGGCTTCGTCCACATTCTGTGTGGGCACATACCCTTGCGCTGCGCCCAGAACATCGGCCATCTTGTCCGAATCGTACTCGTTCATCTGGCAGCCAAATGTTTTGATGAAGACTTTTTTGGTCATGGACAACCTGAAATTGCTATTTATTTAGGAGCTGTCTACGCAAGCGCTGCGGGCGTAAAGCCCCGGAAACACCTGGGATATCTACAGAAACGAGGTTAGGGAGTCTTAGGCGACGGCTGCTGAGCCTCTGCGGCTGTCAATATCCAGACGTCGTGAATCTGGCCGTGCGGCTCACGCACGTAGCGAACCGCCAGGGTCTTGCCCACCAGCGTTCCAGACAGGGTCAGCAGGTTGTTGTCGCTCCGAATACGGGCACCGGGAGACAGCCGATCGGGCTGGCCATTGAGCAACACATTGGGCGGTTGGGTGACCTCCAGCGTGCCACGCAGCGCATGGGGTGGAATGGGGCGTCCCACCGTCTGCGCCCATGTTGTTGCCTGCAAAAAAGCAATGAGTAGCCCGGCGCAAAGGCGCGGGAAGGCGTTACGGTCAACAGGATTGCTGCAGCGGTTCATGGTGTGTATCCAGAGGCTGGGAAGAAAGGCAGTCTAGCACTTACCGAAGCGGGTACATGTCCCGCAGCGGTGGCTTCGCCTACCGCAGTGTTCCGTCGCGCCGATACAAAGCGCCAAACTGGCGCAGGCGTTCCGAATGAATCGGTATTACCTGGCTCCAGGCAAAGCGCCACTCCCAATAACCCGAGCGTTGCCCTGGCAGGTTCATTCGGTGTGTGGTGTCCAGCCCGAGTATGTCTTGCATGGGATAGATCGCGGTATCTGCCACACTGGCACTGACTGCACGGATCAGTGCCCAATGGATGTCACTTCCGTCCAATCCAAGGTAGTCTTTTGCATGCTGGCGCATCGCTGGTGAAATGTCTGCCCACCAACCGACTGTCGTGTCGTTGTCGTGGGTGCCGGTGTACGCCACGGTATTGGTGCTGTAGTTGTGCGGCAAAAACGGGTTAACGTTGTCGTCGTGCTTGCCTTCCCCAAACGCGAATTGCAGGATGCGCATGCCAGGCAAGCCAAACTCGTCACGCAGTGCGGTGACATCGGGTGTGATTAGCCCCAGGTCTTCCGCAATGATGGGCAAGTCTCCGAGTGCATTGCGAATCGCGTGGAACAGAGCTGGTCCCGGGCCAGGCAACCAGCGGCCCTTGATTGCAGTTTGTTCTTGCGCCGGTATTTCCCAGTAGCCAGCAAACCCGCGGAAGTGGTCAATGCGCACAATGTCTACCAGATCGAAAATTCTGCGTACCCGTTCAATCCACCAGGCGTATCCTTCAGCAGCATGGGCGCTCCAGCGGTACAGCGGGTTACCCCAACGCTGTCCTTCAGCACTAAAGAAGTCAGGCGGTACGCCCGCGACCACGTAGGCACTGCCGGTTGTGTCGAGTTCAAAGAGTTCCTGCCGCGACCAGGCCTCTGCACTCATATAGGCAATGAAGATAGGAATGTCCCCCACAATGCGGACACCTCGCTCGTTGGCGTAGGCGCGCAAGCGCTTCCATTGGCGAAAGAAACACCACTGGCAAAACTTCCAGAAATGGATCGCACTGGCATGGGTTGCTGTGGCTTGCTTTAGAGCCGCAGGATCCCGCTTGGCCAGGCCCGGATCCCATAGACACCAGTCTTTCCAGCCCAGTGATTCGGCCAGGCTCATGAAGAGCGCGTAATCCTGCAGCCAACTTGCCTGTGAGGCGCAAAAGGCTTCAAAGTCAGCCCGATCAGACGGGTTCGCGCTGGTCAGAAAGGTGCTGGCAGCTTTTTGCAAACGGTCAATCCGCCAAGGGTAGACCGCAGCGAATCGAAGTTGTTGTTCATGGAAATCCGGGCTTGGCACCAGATCCTGCGATTGCAGCCAGCCACGCTGATGCAACTCGTTGAGATCGATTAACAAGACGTTGCCGGCAAACGCAGAACTGCTCATGTACGGAGAGTTGCCTGGGCCAATGCCCCCGAGCGGAAGGATTTGCCACAGCGACTGCCGGGCGCCAACAAGCCAATCAACGAAATGGTAGGCGGCAGGGCCAAGATCACCGCTGCCATGGGGGCCAGGCAGTGAGGTTGGGTGCAGCAGAATGCCACTGGCGCGGGGGAGTGTCATGGTTTCAGTGTGTCGTATGGGTAGTCGAAAGAGAGTTGTCGAACTGCAGCGGAGTACCCGCAGTCACCAACATGGTAAGGCTCTGCGCCGGCAAGTTGTAGAGGGTGCCACCAGCGCCTTGCCAGTTCGGTCGACCGTCTGCCAGGGAACTGTCCAGAACAGCCAGCCAAATACCTGGCGGCAAAAGGAAGTGCTGGGCTCGATCGCTGGGGTTAAACAGCATGACGATGGGAGATTTGGCGCGTCCAGGGTGCCCTATCAGACACCCCAGTACAACGTCGTTGGTGGTACCCCAGTCACCCCCGTCCAGGGCTTTTCCATCGGATCGCAGCCAAGCCAGGTCCGGAACTCCGTGCGCATCGGTGTCGCCGGTATACCACTGGTTGCGAAAGGGCAGCAACTGGCGACGCAAGGAGATGACCCAGGCAGTGAAAGCCATCAAATCAGCATCCTTGTTTGTCCATTGAATCCAGGTGGTTTCGTTGTCCTGGCAATACGGGTTGTTGTTGCCACTCTGGGTATGACCCAGTTCATCCCCGGCACACAACATCGGAGTTCCCTGCGCCAGAAGTGTGGTTGCCAGCAGTACCCGTTGCAGGCGAGACCTCAGCGCGAGGACTTGGGGATTGTGCGAAGGACCTTCGTCACCACAATTGAAGCTCTGGTTGTCGCCCTGGCCATCGCGGTTGTTTTCCCCGTTGGCCAGGTTATGCCGATCGTTGTAACTCACCAGGTCAGCCAGGGTAAAGCCATCATGCGAAACGATGTAGTTTACCGACTCAGCGGGGGGGCGTTGACGTCGTTGACGGTGCTGGTACAAATCCGATGATCCACACAGTCGCATTGCAAAGTCCCCGCGGGTGCGTGCATGGTCGTGGTGGCGCACCCAATAGCTGCGCATGACATCGCGAAACCGGTCGTTCCACTCCATCCATCCGATCGGAAAGCTGCCGACCTGGTAGCCGCCCGGCCCGGTGTCCCACGGCTCAGCGATCATCTTGACCCGAGATAACAGCGGATCCTGTGCGATCGCCGTGAAGAAGGCGCCGCCACTTTCGAAACCGTGATCGCCACGCCCAAGAATCGGGGCCAGATCGAACCGAAAACCATCCACATGCATGACGCCGACCCAGTAGCGCAAGCTGTCCATCACCAGTTGCAGGACACGGTTTTGGCGAATGTCCAGCGTATTGCCGCAGCCCGCATGGTTTTCGTAATACGCATTGGAGTCCGAGCGCAGCCGGTAGTAACTGGCATTGTCCAGACCCCGAAAACTCAGCATGGGCCCAGTCTCGTCGGACTCGGCGGTGTGGTTGAAAACCACGTCAAGGAGGACTTCCATGCCATGCGCATGAATCGTCTTCACCATGCTGCGGAACTCGTCACGCGGGTTGTCTACGGCACTTCGCGAAGCCAGTGCCGGATTGGTGGCGAAGAATGCAAGCGTGTTGTATCCCCAGTAGTTGTGGAGCCCCAGCAGCGCCAGACGTTCTTCACTCAGGGCGTAATGTACTGGCAGCAGACTCAATGCGGTGACGCCCAGGTTTTTCAGGTGCGTCAGGGAAGCCTCATGGGCCAAGCCTGCGTAGGTGCCGCGCAACTCCTGCGGTATCGCGGCGTTGGTGCGCGAAAAGCCCTTGACGTGCAACTCGTACAGCACCGTGTCCTGGTGATCCACCAGGGGAGGATGGTCGTCCTCCCAATCAAAGTCGTCCTTAACAACGCGCGCTTTCAACGCCCAGGTGGCATTGTCACGGGTGTCTATTTCCAGAGGTCGCAGACGATTGAATCCGAAATGTTCATCGCGCCATTGAAAACTCCCGACTACTTCGCGCGCGTATGGATCGAGCAGAATTTTGTGGGGGTTGAAATGGTGGCCCTGCAGCGGATTCCAAAGCCCGTGGGACCGCAGGCCGTATACCAACCCCGGTCTGGCACCAGGAAGGTAACCGTGCCAAACATCGCTAGTGTGCTTTGGCAGGGGCAATCGCGCGCGCTCCACCAGGCCTTCGTCGTCAAACAGGCACAGGTCCATCGCTTGCGCGTGCGATGAAAAGATGGCGAAGTTGACGCCTTGCCCATCCCAGGTTGCACCCAGAGGCCACGGGCGCCCCGGTGACAGCGTGGTTTTGCTCAGGCTTTCCATTCGAGCATGACCGTGGCAAGCGGCGGTAGGGTCAGTACGATCGAGTGTGATCTTCCATTCCAGTTCTGGCGCTCTGCAGTTGCCTTACCAAAAGGCGTGCCCACATTGCTGCCGCCATAATGCGCCGAATCCGTATTGAGACATTCACGGTACTCGCCCGGCTTAGGCACACCCAATCGAAAACCTGGTCGCACCGTTGGCGTGAAATTGCACACGACCACGATGAAGGTGCTCGGGTCATCACCGTATCGAATGAAACTGAGCACTGAATGGGCGGCATCGGCGTGGTCGATCCACTCAAAGCCGCTGGGGTTGAAGTCGCGCTGGTGGAGGGCTCCGTTGCTGGTATACAAGTGGTTCAGATCCCGTACCAACCGCTGCACGCCAGCGTGCTGCGGATGATCGAGCAGATGCCAGTCCAGACTCTGGTCGTGATTCCACTCCCTCTCCTGCGCGAACTCGCAGCCCATGAATAAAAGTTTCTTGCCTGGGTGACCAAACATAAAACCGAGATAGGCCCGTAAATTTGCCATTTGTTGCCATCGATCTCCGGGCATTTTTGTTAGCAACGATCCCTTGCCGTGCACCACCTCATCATGAGAAATGGGCAGAACAAAATTTTCATTAAACGCGTACACCATTCCAAAAGTCAATTCGCCGTGGTGGTGCTTGCGGTAAATGGGGTCACGCTCGATGTATTGCAGCGTATCGTGCATCCAACCCATGTTCCATTTGAAGTGGAACCCCAGTCCGCCGGAATAGGTCGGACGCGATACCGATGGAAACGATGTCGACTCTTCCGCGAGCGTGATGGCCTCGGGGCGCTCGGCGCCCACCACCTCGTTCATCCGCTTGAGGAATGCAATTGTCTCAAGGTTCTCGCGTCCCCCGTCCTTGTTGGGAATCCACTCGCCTTGCTTGCGGCTGTAGTCGCGGTACAGCATGGACGCGACCGCGTCCACGCGCAGACCATCGACGCCATGTCGCTCCAGCCAGTAAAGACCGTTGCCAATCAGGAAATTGCGCACCTCGGTGCGCCCGAGGTTGTAAATCAGCGTATTCCAGTCGTTGTGAAATCCCTCTCGCGGGTCCGCATACTCGTACAGATGGGTCCCATCAAAATTTCCCAAACCGTGTGCGTCGGTTGGGAAGTGGGCGGGAACCCAATCCAGGATCACGCCTATACCAGCAGCGTGGCAGCGTGCCACGAATCGACTGAAACCCTCGGCATTGCCAAAGCGTGAAGTGGGGGCATACATTCCGACGGGCTGGTAACCCCAGGAACCGTCAAAGGGGTGCTCCGTGATGGGCAGGAGTTCCAGGTGGGTAAAACCCATGTCTTCGCAATAAGGCACCAGCATGTCGGCCATTTCGTACCAGGTCGGCCAACGATGCTCCCCAGTGGCTGAATCAAACACGCGCCGCCAGCTTCCTAGGTGGACCTCGTAAATGCTCATGGGTGCATTCAACCCGTTGGCATCGCGTCGCACCGACGACGAAGGCAGCAGCGCAGGCATCGGCGCGACCACGCTTGCGGTCGCCGGGCGCAATTCGGCCTGGCGTGCATAGGGGTCTGAGCGGGCAGGCAAAACGTGACCTTCCCGCGATCGAATCTCAAACTTGTACTTGGCGCCCAATCCCACGTCTGGCAGGAAAATTTCCCAGACGCCGCACTCGCGGCGCAATCGCATCGGGTGGCGCCGGCCATCCCAGAAATTGAAGTCACCCACAATGCTGACGCGCGACGCATTGGGGGCCCATACGGCAAAGCTGGTACCTTCGACCCCGCCGCGTACACACAGGTTAGCGCCCAGGATTTCATAAGGCCGCAGGTGGGTGCCTTCGCCAAGCAACCACACATCCATTTCGCCCAGCACGGATTCAAACCGATAGGGGTCCTCCAGAAGTGTTCTGTCCCCGCTATCCCAGAGTACATCCAAACGGTAAGACGGCGTGGCACTTGCAGTCAACTTCACTTCAAAGAAGCCGTCGGGATGCACTTTCTTCATTTCGCCCAAAGGGGTCCCACTGTGACGTTCCAGTACCTGTACGGAAGTGGCATTCGGGAAAAACGCACGGATTGCTACTTTCCCCTTGCCACTAGCATGGGGTCCGAGTACGGCAAATGGATCTCCATGGCGTGCACTGCAAATCAACTCGATATCGTTGGCGTGGGACATGTGGCTTTCTTGGAAGGTCTGCAGGTTGGGTGCGACGCCAGTGTCAGCGAGATGGTTCAATCTTCCAGATCTGCTTGGCGTAGTCCCGGATCGTCCGATCCGACGAAAAAACACCCATACCGGCCACGTTGGCAATGGCACGTTCACACCACACAGCGCGCTGCCGATAGACCTCGTCAACCTGGCTCTGTGTGGCGACATACGATTCGTAGTCTGCCAGCAGCAGGTAATGGTCACCACCCCAGGGCAGGGACTCCATCAGGGATCGATAGCGTGCAGGCTCTTCCGGTGAGAACTCGCCGGCGGAAATCGAGTTGAGTACCGATTTGAGCGCTGGTATGGATTCGTAATATCGCATGGGCTGGTAACCGGCCAGGCGCAACGCACGCACTTCCGGTGTTTTCAGGCCGAAAATAAAGATGTTCTCATCACCGACGTTCTGTCGGATTTCGATATTGGCGCCATCGTCGGTGCCGATAGTGAGTGCCCCATTGAGCGCCAACTTCATATTGCCGGTGCCGGAGGCTTCGGTGCCAGCGGTAGAAATCTGCTCGGAAAGATCGGCTCCAGGCATGATGATTTCTGCCACGGAGACGCCGTAATTGGGGATGAAAACAACTTTGAGTCTGTCGCCGATACGGGGGTCGCTGTTCACCACCGTTCCCACGTCATGAATCAACCGGATGATGGACTTTGCGGCATGGTAGCTGGACGCCGCCTTGCCTGCAAAAATGACCGTTCGAGGAACCCACTTGGCATCTGGATTGCTCAGTATGGCTTGGTACCGGGTCACCACATGCAGGACATTGAGAAGTTGGCGCTTGTACTCATGTATGCGCTTGACTTGCACGTCAAACAGGCTGTCGGGACTGACGCGGATGCCCGTGGTTCGTTCGATGTGGGACGCCAGACGAACCTTATTGGCGCGCTTGGCTGCCATGAACTTTTCCTGGAACACCGGATCTTTTTTGAAGGCATGCAAGCCCTTGAGTTGATCAAGATCCAGCCGCCAGCGTGTTCCCAATGTGTCGTCGAGCAGGCCCGACAGGCCCGGGTTGGCTTGCGCCAGCCAACGCCTGGGCGTCACGCCGTTGGTCATATTGGTAAAACGTTCTGGCCATAGCTCGAAGAAATCGTGAAAGATGGTGAGCACCAGCAAGTCGGAGTGAAGTGCCGACACTCCATTGATCTTATGGCTTCCAACCACGGACAAATGGGCCATGCGCACCTTGCGTTCGCCATGCTCATCGATTAAAGACAAACGTTCCAGAAACCCGTTGTCGCCCGGGCGTTGGCTGGCCGCGAATTCCAGGAACTCCTTGTTGATACGGAAGATGATTTCCAGGTGGCGCGGCAACACGTGCTGGATCAAACTTACCGGCCAGGTTTCAAGTGCCTCTGGCATAAGCGTGTGATTGGTGTAGGAGAAAGTCTTACCGCAAATCTCCCACGCGGTGTCCCACTCCATGCGGTATTCGTCGCACAGCAATCGCATTAGTTCAGCCACAGCAATTGCCGGATGGGTGTCGTTCAGGTGGATTGCAACTTTGTCTGCCAGGTTGTCCAGCGTAGGATTCTCGACAAAGTGGCGCTTGATCAGGTCCTGGATGGAGGCGGCAACAAAGAAGTACTCCTGCTTCAGTCGCAACTCACGGCCCGCAGGTGTGCTGTCGTTCGGATAGAGCACCCAGGAGATATTCTCGAATTCGTTCTTGGCACTCGCAGCCCGGGCATAGTCACCGGTGTTAAAGGCGCTCAGGTCAATATGCGCCGGTGCAACGGCCTTCCATAAACGCAGTGTGCTCACATGGTCTGTGCCGTGGCCAGGCACCACCATGTCGTAGGCCTTTGCAGCGACCTCCCCTGCGTGACGCCACACTGGCATGCCATCGACCTGTTCAACCCAGCCGCCAAATCGAACTGGATAGGCGATATCGGGCCGAGGAAATTCCCAGGGGGTGCCATCCTGCAACCAGGGGTCAGGGTATTCGACCTGTGCGCCTTTCATGATGGCCTGGGCAAACATGCCGTACTCATAGCGGATGCCATAGCCGAAGGAAGGAAGACCTACTGTCGCCATCGAATCGAGAAAACACGCTGCCAGGCGACCCAAGCCACCATTGCCCAAAGCGGCGTCAGGCTCGCGGTCCGCCACATCCTCCAGGGTCTGTGCGTGTTGCACCAACCCCTGTTTGGCGCCAGCGGTCAGATTGAGGGCCGCGAGCGCGTTGCCCAGTGTTCGCCCCATCAGAAACTCCATCGACAGGTAGACCACGCGACGGGCTTTTTCAGCACGCTCCTTGGCCTGAGTTTCCACCCAACGCTGCGAAAGTTGCTGGCGTGCGACCTGAGCGACCGCCTGCATCAGGTCCGTACGGGTGGCATTGTCTGATGCAACGCCTACCGTGTTGAGCAGATGCTCCTCAATTTGGGCTGCAAGAGCGTGTTTTGCGATCGGGGTACTGGAGCTCACAGGGCGTTCCTTTGAAGGGGTTCGTACGTTGGTGCGAGGCAGCTTGAAACCGGCTACCCGAAAAACCAAAAAATGATTTTCGCACGTGGTAACTTTTTGGTAACTTGTCTCATAAACCCGTCTATAAACATTAAGATGTAAGTGTTTACCCGAGGTAATTACCGAAAAGGATACACCATGAGAGCCCAAGAGTTGGCACAAGGCCTTGAGTTACCGAAAAGGACCATTGCGCTGGTACTGGCCGGAGGCCGAGGCAGTCGTCTGATGAACTTGACAGACCGGCGTGCAAAGCCCGCAGTTTTGTTTGGCGGAAAGTTCCGGATTGTTGATTTCGCACTCTCTAATTGTCTCAACTCAGGGATTCGCCGTATAGGCGTCATCACACAGTACAAGTCGCACAGCCTGTTGCGTCACTTGCAGCATGGTTGGGCTTTCATGAAGCCGGAGATGAACGAGTTCGTGGATCTGATGCCGGCGCAGCAACGCAATGATGATGAAAGTTGGTATACGGGTACTGCCGATGCGGTGCATCAAAACCGAGACATTCTGGAGAGTTACGGACCGGAGTACATCCTGGTGCTCGCCGGAGACCACGTGTACAAAATGAATTACGCGTTGATGCTGGCGGACCATGTCGATAAAGGCCGCGAATGCACAGTTGCCTGTATTGCCGTGCCGCGCGCCGACGCCAGCGCGTTTGGAGTCATGGCGGTCGACGAGAACAGTTTGATCACCGAGTTTATGGAGAAGCCGGCCGATCCACCGCCCATGCCAGGTCGACCGGACTTGTCATTGGCCAGTATGGGGATCTATATCTTCAATGCTGCCTACCTGTACCGTGAGCTTGCACGCGATGCCGCTGATCCCGACTCTAGCCACGACTTTGGCAAGGACATCATCCCCAACGCGGTCCGCCACGGACAGGCTGCGGCCCATCCTTTCGAATTGAGCTGCGTGGCGGATGGCAAGGAGATTCCGTACTGGCGCGACGTGGGCACCATTGATGCCTACTGGGAGGCCAACATCGACCTCACGGCGACAGAGCCGTTGTTGAATTTATACGATCAGCATTGGCCTATCTGGACGTATCAGTCTCAGGTACCTCCCGCCAAATTTGTCCACAACACCGGCAACCGTTGTGGGACCGCGATTGAGTCGCTGGTTTCCGGGGGCTGTATTGTTTCGGGTCATGTAAATCGCTCGGTGCTGTTCTCCACCGTTCGGGTTCACTCCTACGCTGAAGTCAATTGGTCGGTACTGCTGCACCGTGTGCACGTTGGCCGCCGCGCACGTTTGACGCGTGTGGTGGTGGACAGTGGTTGCACCATCCCGGAAGGCATGATCATCGGTGAGGATGCGGGGGAAGACGCGCGACGTTTTTATCGCAGCGAGAACGGCATCACGCTGGTGACCGCTGACATGTTGAGGAAAATTCCAGCATGAAAGTCCTGCACGTTGCCGCGGAAATCTATCCGTTGATCAAGACCGGGGGGCTGGCCGACATAGTGGGCGCATTGCCGCAAGCCTTGATCAGCGCCGGGGCGGATGTTCGGTTGATGCTGCCAGGCTTGCCTGCCATTGTGCAGGGGGTGGAGGTGCAAAGAGTGGTGTGTGTGGTCGGCGCCATCTTTGGCGCGGGTCAGGTCACCATCCGAATCGGCAAAGTGGTCGGAAGCGGCGTAGATGCATACATCATTGACGCGCCGTACTTGTACAAGCGCCCCGGCAATCCATATCAGGGTTTGGACGGCAACGAATGGTCCGACAACGTTCAGCGCTTCGCCCTATTGGGTTGGGCTGCTGCACACCTTGCCGCCGGAGAATTCGATCCCGGCTGGACGCCGGACGTGCTGCACGCGCACGACTGGCATGCTGCCATGGCGTGCGCCTATACCGCGTGTCGCCCGGTCACCACGTCGGCAACGGTCTTCACGGTGCACAACCTGGCGTACCAGGGAGTCTTTCCGGTCGATGACTTTCACTTGCTGCATTTGCCCTCCCGCATGATGGTACCTGGCGGTCTGGAGTACCACGGGCAGTTTTCCTTCATGAAGGCGGGTTTGAAGTATGCCCATCGTGTCACTACGGTCAGCCCCAATTACGCGCGGGAGATTGCCACTGATGAATTCGGATGTGGTCTCGATGGCGTCATCCGTGCGCGCGGCGCCGCTGTATCCGGCATCCTGAATGGTGTCGATGGCGAGGTCTGGAATCCGACGACGGACTGTTTCATCGCTGCCAATTACAGCGCCGACCAATTTGAGGGCAAAGCTATCTGCAAAGCTGCTCTGCAGTTGGAGATGGGATTGCATTCCGACCCGTTTGCGCCGCTATTTTCAGTGGTCAGCCGATTGACATCCCAAAAGGGTTTGGACTTGCTGCTAACAGCGTTGCCAGGTCTGATGGAGGATGCCCGAACTGCTGGTACCCAACTGGTCATTCAAGGCAATGGGGACCCGGTGCTGGAGGCGGCATTTTCCGGTGCTGCAAAAGCCTATCCGGGGCGCGTCGCTGTTCGGGTTGGCTACGATGAGCCGCTGGCGCACCGGATCATTGCAGGTGCAGACGCCATGGTGGTGCCTTCACGATTCGAGCCCTGTGGTTTAACCCAACTGTATGCACTGCGGTACGGCACTGTGCCGGTGGTGCGGCGTGTAGGCGGCCTGGCCGATACCGTGGTGGACGCCACCCATGAAGCGCTGCAGGCAGATACGGCGACGGGCTTCATGTTTGGTCACGCCTCGCCTGCCGCTTTGGGCCTTGCGCTGGATCACGCGGTACAGAGCTACCGCAACCCTGCATCATGGAGTCGTCTGATCCAGCGGGGAATGGCACAGAATTTTTCCTGGTCGGCGTCCGCACAGCAGTATCTGGCGCTGTATCAAGAGGCTATTCGCAGCCGCTAATATCATCTAACCATTTCAACGGCAAAGGGAACACACCATGAAAGTCACAGCATCCATCTACAAGGCCTACGATATTCGTGGTGTCGTTCCCAGCACAGTCACCGATGACGTGGCCGAGGGCATTGGCAAGGCCTTCGGAAGCATTGCAATGGCAAATGGGGAACGCAGCGTGGCTGTCGGTCGCGATGGTCGTCTGAGTGGCCCATCGTTGAGCGCGGCACTGGTGCGTGGGTTGGTGGCGGCGGGTGTTGAGGTTATCGATGTGGGCTGCGTCACAACACCCATGCTCTACTTTGCAGCAACAACCTTGTGTACCAGCGGCATTCAAGTCACCGGCAGTCACAACCCCAAGGACTACAACGGCTTCAAGATGGTGATGGCCGGGCGCGCCATTTACGGTGACGATATCCAGGCCATTCGCACCATGATGGAGGACGAATCCTGGGTGCTAAAGGCCGGTGGTTCGGTGCGCTCGGTGGATGTGACGCCCACCTACCGGGAGCGCATTGTGTCGGACATTCGCCTGGC
>CAJBVC010000163.1 GCA_903958915.1 uncultured beta proteobacterium | reverse complement strand
GTCAACACTTGCCGGCTGGAGAGCATGCGCGTCGGGTCACGCTCAATATTGGTTGTGGCACGTCCGATGCATTGCCCAAACGTCCAGCGATGCAGGATCTGGTCGCCAATATGGTTGCGTTGTACCAGGCGATGCCCTTTGCGCTGCACTTGTCGGGGGCCAGTTTCGAGCGCGATGTCAATGCCGAGTTCGCACAGGCATTTGAACAACGGCTTTCGGCGTTGGGTTCGTATTGCGTGGTGACGGATTGGGCAGGCCAGTGCAGTCTGAGCCAGCTCACCGGCTTGCTGGGTGCCAGTGATCTTGTCATTTCGACAGATTCTGGACCGTACCATATGGCAGTCGGTATGGGTGTTCCAACCGTGTGCTGGTTCAACTTCGAAACGCCTGCTTCCTACCACCGGCAAAGGGGAGCCCAAATGGTCATCAACCCCTCAACGACAGAGTTTGTGGGGGCAGTGCGGGCCAGTTTAGGCGTGGCTTAGCCGCAGAAAGTCCTGGTACGCCCCGGGCGCGGCTTCGAGTTCCGCATGGGAGCCGCTTTGTACGACGTGCCCGGCCTGCAGCACCACAATCGTGTTGGCGTCCCGGATGGTAGAGAGCCGATGGGCGATGGCAATGGTGGTGCGTCCCACCATGGCCTTGCGCAAGGCGTCTTGCACCAGCCGCTCGGTGTCCGAGTCCAGCGCTGAGGTGACTTCATCGAGGATCAGGACGCGTGCGTCCTTGTACATGGCGCGTGCGATGGCGAGGCGCTGGCGCTCGCCACCCGACAGCAGCGCTGCGTTGTGGCCGACCACCGTGTCCATGCCCTGTGGCAACCCCTGAACAAAGCCCGCCAGATTGGCCGCGTCCAGGCATTGAGCGACCTTGTCGCGGTCAACGGTCTGGCCCAGGGCGACATTGTTCACAATGCTGTCATTGAGCATGATGACGTTCTGACCCACCAGTGCAAAATGCCGACGCAGCGAGAGAATGTCCCAGTCGTGCAACTCGACATCATCCAGATAAATCTGGCCGGATTCATAGTCCACGAGTCGGGGCAAAAGCTGGGCCAGGGTGGTTTTTCCGGAACCAGAGAGACCCACCAGGGCGACAAATTCCCCCGGAGCAATGCTCAGACTGACGTCATTGAGTGCCGGTGTTTCGCTTTTTGGATAGGTGGCCCTGACGTTCTCGATGCGCAATGCTCCCAGGCATTCGTCAGACACATGGGAGCCACCTTTTTCATCATCCACCGTTTCCAGCAGATTGATGGCGCGTTCCATGGCGACCAGCCCACGGGTCACCGTGCTGGCAACTTCCGATAGGTGTTTGATGGGCGCAATGAGCATCAGCATGGCGGTGATAAACGACATGAAGCCGCCCGCCGACAGCGCATTGGAGCTGCTTTCCGCAATGGCCATCGTGATCACGATCGAAAGCGCCATGGAGCCAAAGAGCTGTGTCATAGGCGTGACCGCGGAGCCTGCAATGGCGGACTTCATGGCGATGCGGGCGATGGCTTTGTTGGTGGTGGCAAAGCGCTGCTGCTGTTGCTGTTGTGCGCCCTGGACCCGAATTTCCTTGTAGGCCAGCACGCTCTCCTCCACGATGTAGGCCAGCCGATCAACTTCGGTTTGCGATTCTTTGGTGAGCCGGTACAGGCGCTTGGCGAGTGCGCGCATGGAAATGGCAATGACCGGGAACAGGCAAGCCACGATCAGTGTCAGTTTCCAGTTCAGATAGAACAGGTAAATCAGCAGTGCGAAGATCGTGACGCTGTCCTTGACCAGCGTGGTCACGGATTGCAGCAACAGGATGGCGCCGTTACTGGCCTCGTAAACCAGTGTATTGGCCAGCGTGGTCGCAGGTTGCGCACGGTAAAGCGCCAACTCCGCTCGTGTGAGCTTGGCAAACATGCGCTCGCGCAGCGTGTGCAGGCTGGTTTGTGCAATTTTGGCAAGTGCCACATCGGAGACAAACGAAGACAGTGAGCGCAGGGTAAACAGACCGATGATGACCACCGGAATGGCCCATAGCGGAATGCTGCGCGATGTGAATCCAGAGTCAAGCAGGGGTTTGAACAGCGCCGGAATGGCAGGCTCCAGCGCGGAGCCTGCCACTACCGAAATGGCCAGTGTGACCCACGCATACAGGGGCGTTTTGAAATGCGGGATCACCCGACGGAGCCGTTCCGTCAAGGTCTGCTGCGCTGGGTCAGGCTGTGTCACAAGAATCTCCGTTGGTCGTGCCATGTTGCGTAGCTCCTAGGCTTAAAAGGAGTCCGATGCCCACACAAAAAAAGTCGCCCATGCCGATGCCGTAGATGGTGGAGGTCGTGAGTCCTGCGACCACCAGGGCGATCAGGATTGTCTGCAGGCTCAATGCATCTTGCCTGGCAAATTGTTGTGACTTTGCGAACATGGCGAGCAGCGATGCGCAAAGCAGCGACAGCCCGACCGCCCCTCCTTCAACGCCCCAAAGCAAAAACATCTGGTGTGGATCGCGGATATTTCGGTAGGTGGGAATGTCGACCGGCGTGACACGGAGGTACTCCCGGTTCCAGGAACCACTACCGTATCCCAACAGAGGTCTTTCAGCCATGGCCTTAAGGGACGCTGTCCAAAAAACGAGTCGAACATCGGTGGAAATCTGGCGCTCACGCTGCTCCTGAGGATTCATCAATTTCTGGCCCAAGTGTGCAAGCCGCGCTCGATTCACTTCGCCACCCAATAACGCGGATAAGGAAATGAAAATCAGCAGAGAGGCCGCCGCGGCTCCAATAAGCCAGCGGCGCGTGCAATACGCAGCCAAACTGAAACACAAAAGCGCAAAAACAACCAGATAGCCCGTTCGGCTGGGCAAGAATACGATGATGTGTACCACGATGGTCAACGACACCAGAACGGCCAGCCACTTGCGCCGCTCGCCCATGATCCAGTCGCGCTGGTGCCACACAATGAATGCCGTCACCGCTTCGGAAATCGACTGTTCAAGATAGGAGCCGAAGACTTCAAAGTCTCGCCGAGCGTGCTCGGCCAGGGCCCACGGAACCTCAAAATCGGCAATCAGCAGCCAAGACGAGAATACGACAAACAACTGTGTGTAGACAAGACAACGCAGCACGACTTGTGCTTCGCTGCGAGTGTGCACCAGAAGAAAGACCGCAGGAATAGCCAGCAGTCGGGCGTGTTCCGACCAGGCCCACAGGCCGCTCGGGACTTCGACGGTGGTCCACAGAAGGGTGCAGGCCATGTAGGCTATGGTCAGGAGAACAAGCCATTCCCATTGGAAATACCAGTGCTTGTGTACTGCGGGTTTTCGCATGGACCCGAGCGGCCTGCCGCGGACAAGCATCCATAGAAGCAGCAAATACAAGGCCAGCCGACCGATCGCTGCGACCGCCGTGCCCAAACTGACCGAGATGGCGATGCCTTCGAGTACCAGTAGTCGCATACCGGCATCGCCAGTGCATGGCGCTCGCCCAGCGGGCTCAGGGGGAGTTTGCAAGGACACTAACGCCAATTTGGTTTCTCAACGGGATTTTTGCAGTAGTGGTCGGGCATTTCCGGTGGCTGGGCCGTGCGATTCACAGAACGCTTATTATCGGGGGTTGTTTTTGCCCTGCTTACGAGCATTTGTTTTGAACCAACTCAGTGTCATCATCATCACCTTGAATGAAGCGGCCAACATTGCAGACTGCCTTGACGGCGTTGCTTTTGCCGATGAGGTGCTGGTCGTCGATGGTGGTAGCACGGACGGCACGGTCGAATTGGC
The DNA here is from genome assembly GCA_903958915.1 of uncultured beta proteobacterium. Classification (GTDB taxonomy): domain Bacteria; phylum Pseudomonadota; class Gammaproteobacteria; order Burkholderiales; family Burkholderiaceae_C; genus Allorhodoferax. The sequence goes on along the minus strand of CAJBVC010000163.1, from coordinate 4,357 downwards.
GCGGGCTAGAGGCGCTCGTGTGGAAATCTGTGCAGACTGGCCGGGTTTTGGCCCACAGAAGAACCGGGCCCTCAGCCTTGCGCGGAACGATTGGGTGTTGTCTTTAGACGCAGACGAGCGCGTATCGGAGGAGTTGGCATCGCAAATCAGGGCTGCCATGGGTAGTCAGACACACGCTGCCTATGAAATACCGCGCATGACACAATTTTGCGGGCGCTGGATCCGCCATTGTGGTTGGTCTCCCGACTTGGTGTTGCGGTTGTTTCGCCGGAGTGCAGCCCGGTTCAGCAATGACCTGGTTCACGAACGTGTGGTATTGGCCAATGGACTGCCGGCCAGGTTGAAAGCACCCCTGCTGCATTTCAGCTACCCGACACCATCGCACTATTGGCGCAAGCTCGAGAAATACAGCCAGGCATGGGCGCAACAGCGCTTTCGCCAAGGCCAAAAAACGTCCATGGTGCGTGCCTGTGCTGCAAGCGCAACCGCCTTTTTTCGGTCTTACGTTTTGCGATTGGGGTTTATGGATGGCTCAATGGGCTTGGCTGTTTGTACGATGCAGGCCCAGGCGGCCTTCGCCAAGTATTTTGCGCTCTACTGTTTGAACCACGGAATTCCTTTAACGAATGACTAGACAACTTTTTCAATCTATCTTGGTCGGCATGGTCTGCTGGGTGGGTGCCACGGCGTCTGCGCAATTTCGGGTAGAGGTGTCAGGGGTCGGCTTGACCCAACTGCCTATTGCCGTGACAGCCTTTCGCGGTGACGATGTGGCACCCCAAAAGATCGCGGCCATCGTGTTGTCTGATTTGGAGCGGAGTGGCCAGTTTCGGGGGGTGGATCAGGCGGGATCGATGCTGGATGAAACCATCCGTCCCGATTTTTCGTCCTGGCGACAAAAGGGCGCCGATTCGATGGTGGCCGGCAGCATCAATCGATTGGCCGATGGGCGATTTGACGTGCGTATGCGTTTATGGGATGCAGTGCGTGGACAAGATCTGGGTGGGCAAAGCTTCGTGGTGCAAAGTGAGGACCTGCGGCTGGTTGCTCACAGGCTTGCGGACTTCGTGTATGAAAAATTGACGGGGGACAAGGGTGTTTTCTCGACACGCATCGCGTACGTCACGCGTGGCAGCAAGAACTACAACCTGTGGATTGCAGACGCGGATGGTGAAAATGCGCAGAGCGCACTCAACAGCCCCGAGCCTATCATCTCGCCGGCGTGGGCACCCAACGGGTCGCAATTGGCGTATGTGTCCTTTGAGTCACGCAAGCCGGTCATTTTTGTGCATGACATAGCCACAGGGAAACGAAAACTGGTCGCGAATTTCAAAGGTTCGAACAGTGCTCCAGCGTGGTCACCCGATGGAAAGTCCTTGGTGGTTACGCTGAGTCGGGACGGCATTTCTCAGTTGTATGTGATGGATTCAAATGGTGGTGAACCCAGGCGTTTGGCACAGTCCAACTCTATCGACACCGAGCCCAGTTTCACCGCCGATGGAAAGTCTCTTTACTTTGTCAGTGATCGAGGCGGGTCGCCACAGGTATACCGGATGGCGGCGGGAGGGGGAAGCCCGGAGCGCGTAACGTTCTCGGGTTCGTATAACATTTCTCCCTCGCCCAGCCCGGATGGAAAGTGGCTGGCGTTCATCTCGCGGGTCAATGGCGTTTTCAAACTGCATTTGATGGATCTGTCCTCTGGGGCGGTCAGTGCCATCACGGAAACGTCTGCGGATGAGAAACCCAGTTTTTCACCCAATGGACGATTGATCATTTATGCGACCCAGCAGCAGGGCAAGGAAGCATTGATGACTACCACGCTGGATGGACGCGTCAAGGCACGTCTGGCTGGACAGACAGGTGATATACGGGAACCCGACTGGGGTCCGTTGCAGAGGTAATTTGTAATTTAACAGGAGTGGTAGATGAGGAAATTTGTATTGATGGTATCGGCGTCCGTATTGCTGGCAGCGTGCGGATCGGCGGTGAAGCTTGACAACGTACCGGTGGAAGACAAAACCGGAACGGCGGTTTCGCCCACTGGGGGCGCGGTTGCTCCGACCACCGGGGTGGGGCAGGGCGCCGTCGCTGCCGTGGACCTGGGCAAAGCCAATCAGGATTCTGCTATGCAGTCAGCCAATCGCCTGGTCTATTTTGACTATGACAGTTTCGTGATTCGCCCTGAGTTCCAGTCCGTTATTGAAGCGCATGGCCGGTTCATTAAAACGAACAAATCCCGCAAAGTAGCCATTGAGGGCCATACCGACGAACGTGGTGGGCGCGAGTACAACCTGGCTTTGGGTCAAAAACGGGCCGAGGCGGTCAAGCGCGCACTGTCGGTACAGGGCGTCGATGACAATCAGATTGAGGCGGTCAGTTTTGGCAAAGAGAAGCCCGCCATGGCAGGCTCTTCGGAAGCCGCTATGGAAAAGAACCGTCGCGCTGAAATCGTTTACCGATGAAATCACGATGGATGGAGCGGCCGTTGGCTCAGGGAAAGACGGTTCTGATGGCGTTGATGCTGGTGTGGGCGGGGACCGCATCGGCCGGACTCTTCGATGACGAGGAGGCGCGTAAGGCGATCCTTGATCTGCGGCAGAAGGTTGAAGCGTTGCGCAACGAGATGGATCTGAAAATCGCAGAGGAAGTCAAGCGCTCTACCGAAGAGGGAGCCCAATTGCGCAGAAGCCTCGTAGACCTGCAAAACCAGCTTGAAGTCAGCAAGGCGGAACTTGCCAAGTTGCGTGGGCAGGACGAGCAGATGGCGCGAGACCTCGCTGACTTGCAACGTCGACAGAAAGACTCTGCCCAAAGCTTGGATGAACGTTTGCGCAAGTTTGAGCCTGCACGGATCACGGTGGATGGAAGGGAGATCTCGGTCGAGTCTGCGGAACGCCGTGACTACGATGCTGCCATGGCAATTTTTCGCAAGGGCGAGTTTGCCAATGCACAGATCGCCTTCGTCGATTTGCTGAACAGGTACCCCACTACAGGCTACCGACCCACTGCGCTATTCTGGCTGGGCAACGCGCAGTACGCGATCAAGGACTACAAAAACGCACTGGCCAATTTCCGGTCACTGATAGCGGCTGCTCCAGACCATCTGCGTGTACCAGAGGCGATGCTTGCGGTTGCGAATTGCCAACTCGAGCTAAAAGACGTCAAGGCTGCCCGTAAATCTCTCGAGGATTTGGTTGCGAGTTTCCCGACCTCAGAGGCTGCGGCGGCTGCCAAGGACAGGCTAGCCAGGTTTAAGTGAAATTGGCTATGAAGTCACGTGTTGTGCGACGCAACTCGGGGGCTCCTCTTTGACCGATTTATCAAGGCGATTTGCCGGTCTTGACAGGCTCTATGGCGCCGCTCAAGGTGAGGCGGTGCGACGAGCGCACGTGGTGGTTGTGGGTATCGGAGGCGTGGGCTCCTGGGCTGCCGAGTGCCTTGCGCGCAGTGGCGTGGGTCGTTTGACGCTGATTGACATGGATCACGTGGCGGAGTCGAACATCAATCGCCAAGTCCAGGCACTTTCCTCGACCATTGGCTTGGCAAAAGTCATCGCAATGCGGCAACGCATCGAGGAAATCAATCCGGTTTGTGACGTGAGAATGATCGATGACTTCGTCACGCCGCAGAATTGGTTGGAATTGTTGCCAAAAGGCATTGATGCAGTCATCGACTGCTGTGACCAAGTGCAAGCAAAGATCGCCATGGCGAACTGGGCGCGCATGGTCAGAACACCATTCGTCAGCGTGGGTGCTGCAGGTGGCAAGCGGCTAGCCCATCAAGTTAATGTCGCAGACCTCTGTGAGGTCACGCACGATCCACTCCTGGCCAAGATGCGGTATGCCTTGCGAAGACAGCACGACGCGCCGAAAAATGGAAAGAAGATAGGCGTGACTTGTGTCTTTAGCCGTGAACCCGTCCAACCACCAGTCGACTCTTGCGACGCCAACAGTGACAGCACCTTGAACTGCCATGGCTACGGGTCTTCGATGGCTGTTACGGCAACCTTTGGCCTCTGTGCCAGCGGTTGGGTCATCGACAAACTTGCCAATCCGACGCACCGGACCCTTGCATCATGACGTCTCCATGCTAGCCTCCATCCAGGGTCGCTCCAACTTGCTGCAATCATGTAGCGCGACGCTGTTCGATGGTCAAACTCTGTTTCTGTTGGCACACGCTTGCTCCTCATAAATTCCAACAGTGGTCCGATGGCCACTGAAAAAAAGCGATACAATTCGAGGCTTCGCAAATATTGATCCCTGAACGGATTGATGTTTGATGGGACGTTAGCTCAGTTGGTAGAGCAGCGGACTTTTAATCCGTTTGTCGTGGGTTCGACCCCCGCACGTCCCACCAG
>CAJBVC010000162.1 GCA_903958915.1 uncultured beta proteobacterium | reverse complement strand
GGTGCGCCCAGTAGTTTTGCATCGGTGGAGAAAGAGTAGGGCGTCTTGGCAATGCACACCGGGTAGTGTCCGTAGCCGTCGGCCTGCAATTTTTCGATTTGCGCACGTACTTTGGCACTGGCAGTCACTGATGCCGCCCGATATACCGCGTGTGCCAATTGGGTGACTTTTTGCCAGAGTGTGTCGGAATCACTGTAAACAAATTGCAGGTCGGAGGCCTGGGCACAGAGGTCCACCACAATGTTGGCGAGTTCCTCCGCACCAAAGCCGCCATCGGCCCAGTGTGTTGTCAGGACGACCTGTACGCCCAAGGCCTGCATGCGATCTTTGATCATGGCGATCTCGGCCGGGGTGTCGCTGGTAAAGTGGTTGATTGCCACGACACAGGGAATTCCATACACCCGCTGTACGTTATCAACGTGCCGCTCCAGGTTCACCAATCCCTTTTCCAGAGCAGGCAGACTCTCCTGACTGATCGATGGGAGTGCCGCGCCACCCTGGTATTTCAGCGCCCGGACCGTGGCGACCACCACCGAAGCCGAGGGCCTGAGCCCACTCTTGCGGCATTTGATATTGACAAATTTTTCGGCTCCCAGGTCGGCACCGAATCCCGCTTCGGTCACCACATAGTCGGCAAGCTTCAGGGCGGCCCGTGTGGCAATCACCGAGTTGCAACCGTGGGCGATGTTGGCAAAAGGGCCACCGTGGATCAGCGCCGGGGTGTGCTCGAGGGTTTGCACCAGGTTAGGGGCCATGGCCTTTTGCAACAGCACCGTCATGGCGCCATGGGCCTGCAGGTCACGGGCACATACGGGTTTTTGCTCGGTGGTATAGCCCACCACAATGTTGCCAAGCCGTGTTTTCAGATCGTCCATCGACTGGGCCAGGCAAAAAATCGCCATCACCTCAGAAGCCACCACAATGTCAAAGCCGTCCTGACGCGGAAAACCATTGAGGGGACCTCCGAGCGACACCACAATGTCGCGCAAGGCGCGGTCATTCATGTTCATCACCCGCTTCCAGGTGATGCGGCGCACATCAATGCCCAACGCGTTGCCGTGGTGAATATGGTTATCCAACAGTGCTGCCAGCAGGTTATTGGCCAGTGCGATGGCGGAAAAGTCACCCGTGAAGTGCAGGTTGATGTCCTCCATGGGCACCACCTGGGCATAGCCTCCGCCTGCCGCACCGCCCTTCATGCCAAACACCGGGCCGAGTGACGGCTCGCGCAGGCACACCATGGCTTTCTTGCCAATGCGATTGAGTGCGTCGCCCAAGCCGATCACGGTGGTGGTCTTGCCTTCGCCCGCGGGCGTGGGACTGATCGCGGTGACCAAAATCAACTTGCCATTGGGCCGGTCTTGCAGGCTGTCAAGGTACTCCAGTGAGACTTTTGCCTTGTAATGGCCGTAGGGCTCCAGATGTTCATCGGCAATGCCGAGGCGCTCCTGCGCGATCTGGGAGACCCGCTGCATCTGGGTTGCCTGGGCAATGGCAATGTCGCTTGGAATGTAGGTCATGGTGGTTTCTCTATGCGCTCCAGGCGTTGCCCAAAATAGCCATCAGATCGACCCGATCACTTTCTTTGGGATTGAACAGGATGGCGCCGTCGTTGATCGCCAAATCGGCAATGGCGCCAAGCTGGTCTGCCTGCACCTTGCCGCTTTCATGCAGCGTACGTGGCAGGCCACAGCGCGCATGCAGATTGTCGCGCAGCAGGCGAATGGTCTGGATGGCTCGCGTGGGCCGTTGCGAAAATGGGGTTGATGCGAACACCTCCGGGCCGGCTAGTGGCAGCAGCAGTTCGCCAATACGCATGGCACATACACTCTGGTTGTACTCCAGCACATACGGCAGCAAAATGCTCATGCACACCCCGTGCGGCAGGTGGGACACCGCACCGACTGAATGGCCCAGTGCATGGACCAGGCCAACCATGCTGTTGGAAAAAGCAATACCCGCCATGGTAGATGCTTGGGCAAGTGCCAGTCGACCGTCGGCATTCTGCGGGTCGCCCAACACTTCGAGCAAATGCCGGCAGACTTTCTGTATGGCAACCGTTGCGTACGCGTCGCTCATGGGGTTGGCGGCCAGGCAGGTATAGGCCTCCACTGCATGGGTAAGTGCATCCATCGCGGTTGCGGCCGTGATCAATGGCGGCAAGGTGAGCGTCATGCGCGGGTCCAGCACCGCTGCCGTGGGCAAAAGGAAATTGGAGGTGAACGGGATTTTGACGCCTGCCTCGGTGTCGGAAATCACGGCCACCATGGTCACCTCGCTGCCGGTGCCCGCCGTTGTGGGAACGACAAACAGCGGTTTGAGCGCGCGTTTGAGGTTGTGCGCCCCAGAAAACTGCAGCAGATCGTCACCGCCCTCGGAAACCAGCACGTTGACCCCTTTACTGGTGTCGATGACAGAGCCGCCGCCGATGGCAACGATGGCATCGCATTGGTGCCCACGGTACTGAGCGGCGGCGTTGCGCACCGCAACCAGACTGCTGTCGGGCGGGACATCGTCAAACACCACTGCAATCGGTGTCTGCGATGCACTGAAAATGGACTCCACCAATGCCAGCAGTCCGGCACCGCGAACCCCGCTGTCTGTGATGACCATCGGGCGAACAATGGAACGGGTCGAAAGCTCAAATGGCAGGTGTTCCAGGGCGGCAAGTCCGGCGATGATCTTGACCGGACTGAAAAATTCGTAAAAGGTGTTGGTCATGTCTTACCTGAACAGCACAAGATTTTTCATAACCTGTGCGTAGATGCGAATCGCTTTGACCATTTTCTCAGCGAACGGTATTTCCGGCAGACGCTTCACGGCGTGCACCGCGATCCAGCGTGGCAGGATCAGCGCTTCCATGCGGTTGAGACATCGCACCAGCCGTATGGCATGCGATATGTCACCGTCAGCCACCATGCGATCGTTGGCAAAGGCCTGCGCCATCGGCTCCTGAAAACTCAGCACCAGGAACGCGTGCGATATATGCTTGAAGGCAATGCGCAGATCCACGCGCGGTTTGACGGTCTTCGCGAGGTTCAGGGTACCCTCGCCATTGCACTCGACGACGAACCCCGGGCCGTGGGGGATCACCACCATCTGGATCTGGTACCCCTTGGGAAGCTCGGACAATTCACGCCGAATCCCTGGTTCGACGCGGCTGCTGGCAACCAGACTGCGACCGACGACCTGCAGCATGATGGCCACGAACATTCGCTTCAATCCCGCGCGGAGCTTGTACAGATGCATGGGCTTAATGCTTCACCGGATTTTGCGGTCGGTTCGCGGCCTCCAGCATTTCATGGATTTGCTGGTCTTTGTTGTGCCAAAGCTGCTGTACCCACTGCGCAAACTCGGCCCGAAATGCGGCGTCTTGCGCGTAATCACCACGCAACAGATGCTGCGGAATCGGCAGCACACGCACTCGAACCACCACACGATGCAACTGGCCCATGAGAAAGTGCGTAAACGTTGGCGCGCCATCCGGGTACACGATGGTGACGTCCAGAATGGCCTGAAATTTGTCACCC
>CAJBVC010000161.1 GCA_903958915.1 uncultured beta proteobacterium | reverse complement strand
TCACGCCGATGCCACGCGCATGTGCTTCGCGCAGCAGGGTATCAAAGTCGTCCAGCGTGCCGTATTGCGGCTCAATGCGGCGGAAGTCGGTGGTGGCATAGCCGTGGTCACGGTCGGCGCTGGTGGTGATGGGCATCAACCAGATGCCACGGATGCCCAGGCGCTGCAGGTAGTCCAGGCTTTGTGTCACGCCGCGCAGGTCGCCGATGCCATCGCCGTCACTGTCGCGGTAACCACGTACAAATATCTCCATGAAGGCGCCGTGCTGCCATCCATCGGCCAGCGTGCTACCCGGGTCGCGCGCCTCGACCGGGCCGGTGTCCAACGGTGTGGTGGTCTGAGCGCCCAGACCTAGCGATGCCGCAACCAGGCAGCCTCCAATGCAACGGGAAATTGTGATCATGTGGGTTTGCGCCATATGGATTCAGGAAATTTGTAGCGATACTACTATCTCATCTCGTTACTGCGTTGGGAGAAACAGTTTGAAGCCTGCGAATTTGAAGAATCGGTCACAGTGTGCATCACTGCGCCAGAGCCTCCGTGTCACCTTCGGTGTCGTGATGTTGGCGGCATGCCCATGGCTTGGCGGCGCCAATGCCCAATCGGTGTCAGCGCCAGAGTTGGCAGCTTGCAACAGCCCAGACCATCAAACGGTATTGCGTGCAGCACCCGCAGCGGACAAGGTCGCGGCACAAGCGTATTGGCTGGGCCGGGATCTGCTGACCTGGCCCGGACAAACCAACACAGCCGTGTACAAGCTCTATTTTTCGGAGCAGGCCCAGCTGTTGGCGGTGCCCGGTGCAAAGGTGCAGGGTGCCGACGGCGCATTGACCCTGCTCGGCGCCAGTGAGGCACTGGCGGTAAGCAGCCAGGCGCGTTTCAAGTTCGTTGGCGCCGGGCACTTGTTGCGCATCGCGCCAGCGGACGTGGCACGGCTGCCCGCGCTGTTGCGCCAGCAGACGCTGCTGGTGCAGGAAGACGGGGCAGGAACCGTGCTGGGTGCGACACGTGTGCAGAGCCCCGGAGCGCTGGACGACTGGTACGCTGCTGCCGAAAGCGTCAGCGACCTGGGCGTGCAGGTGTTACAAGCGGAGACCAGCTTCAAGCTGTGGGCGCCCACGGCACAGCGCGTAGGCGTCTGCGTGTACCCCTCGGTTGGCGGACCTGCCAAGCGGCTGGACGCGATGCAGCGCGCCGATGGCACGGGTGTCTGGCAGGCGAACCTGCGCGGTCGCCATGCAGGCCAGTACTACACCTACTTGGTGGATGTAGTGGTGCCCCATGTCGGCCTGGTGCGCAACCGGGTGACCGACCCCTATGCGCTGAGTCTGAATGCCAATTCACAGCGCGCCTTTATCGCCGACATGCGGTCGCCGCACCTCGCGCCTGCAGGTTGGGCAAACCACCCCGTACCGCAGCGGGTGCAGCGCCAGACCGACATGGTGGTGTACGAACTGCATGTGCGGGACTTTTCCATCAACGACACCTCGGTGCCCGCTGCGCAGCGGGGCAAGTACACCGCTTTTGCGCAAAGCCAATCGCGCGGCATGCGTCACCTGAAGGCGCTGTCGCAATCAGGATTGACCGATGTCCATCTCTTGCCAGTGTTTGACCTGGCGACAGTGCCAGAGAAAGGCTGCACCTCGCCGAAAGTGCCGCCTGCTGCGCCTGACAGTGAGGCCCAGCAGGCCGCAGTGATGGCGCAGGC
>CAJBVC010000160.1 GCA_903958915.1 uncultured beta proteobacterium | reverse complement strand
GCCATCGGTTTCAGCCAGACGCAAATCAAGCATCATCAAGTCGGGCTGATGTAACCGCAACATCGAGACCACACTTTTGGGGTCTCCAGTCGCTCCAACAACTTCCATGCCGCCGCGGTGCTGCAAAAGCTCTGTCAAGCCACTGCGGCACAGAGCGTGGTCGTCGACCAGCAAAACACGGGTTTTTGCAGTCATGGGCCAACCGTCTTGTGGCTTGCAGGCACAGTTAAACAAACCCGCGTTCCGCCGCCCTGGTTTGAGCAGACCTCAAGCTTTCCGTGAACGCGTTGCGCGCGGCTATGCATGATTTCAAGACCGAGATGGTTGGAGTGCTGGGCTTCGCCAGCATTTGCAACGATAGTTGCGACGGATGGTGATGTCATTCCCAAGCCATCGTCCTCGACGATGAACTCCAGGAGGCCAGCTTTTTGGCAAATGGTGATCGTGGCATTTCGCGCCAGCGAATGTTTGGCGATGTTGGCCAAGGCTTCTTGCACGATATAGAAAATCTGGACCTCCTGCTCTTCAGACAAATTCAGCTGAACAGCTTCGTTTCTGATCTCCAGCGAAATGCCCGTGCGGTCGTAGTAACTTTCGCCCACCTTGGACAGGGCATGCAGCAAGCCCTGGGGGTCCATGCGTGTGCGAAAGTAGGTCATCACCTCACGCAAGTTCACATGCACTTCGCCAACCGCCTTCTTTACGTCGGAGAAGTACTGGAGTGAACGTTGGTCATCGTGGGCAAGCATGGCATCACTTAACAATGGCAAACGCATTCTGACGTACGCCAGCGTTTGAGCAATCGCATCATGTACTTCATTGACCATTTCCTGACGCTCACGCAGCACTGTCAAACGCAAACGCTCTCGCTCGATGCTGGCATTGTGCAACACCATTCCCAACAGTTGTCCAATAAGGCGCAGCATTGACTCGGTGTGCGCGGCAAGTGGCTGATCGTTGTCAAAAAACAGGGTGTACACGCCATATACGGTGCCACCATGCGTCAGAGAGATGGCGAGTACCTTGCGGCATTGACCACCAAAGTACTGATGCTGTTCAGGGCCACGCCCGCACTGTCGTACATCATCAATCCAGGCCAACGTATCAGCACCGATTGCCAGTCCGCAGACGCCGCAGTCGCGATGGACCAGGCGCTCGGCACTCAGGATTTCATCGGGCAGCCCCTGTTGGGCGATCAGACGCAGGTGTTTCGCGTCGTCGGTCATCACCCGCACAACGCCAGCCATTGCGCCCGCCAGCGCAACGATGGGCATCAGGAAGCGCTCCAGCAGGTCCTCGATGTCACCGTCAAAAAACGCTTCGCCGGTGTGCTCTTTCCCACCGAGGGCCGGCAACAAGGTCTCTAGGGAAAGCATCGACAAGGGTTGAATAACGTTGTGGGGCATGGATCTTATGTAGAAGCACCATGCTATTACATAACGTTGCGTTGATATATCGTGACAAACCCGCAGATGGTTGTTCACAGCATGGGGTTATCCATTTGGGCTACGGACGGTTACCCGTGGCGGTTATAGACGTATACCGGCTGCCCTGTCTCTAATAGTGCCATCCTTCAAGCCCTGCACGCTATACAGCAATTGCGCATGTCCGTACGTCCAATTCACGATCCAACCAGCCCCGCTCTAAGCGGTGCGGTCAACGAAACCCGAAACACCACATGCTACATGTGCGCTTGCAGGTGCGGCATTCGCGTGCACTTGCGCAATGGGGAGGTTCGCTACATTGAGGGAAACCCGGACCATCCGCTAAATCAGGGCGTTATCTGCGCGAAGGGTTCTTCCGGCATCATGAAGCAGTATTCGCCAGCGCGTCTGACCAAGCCCTTGCTGCGCAAACCGGGCAGTGCCAGGGGCGATGCTGCCTTTGATGAGATTGAATGGGACGATGCCTTCGCTCTGCTGGAGAACAGGTTAAAGCACTTGCGGGCGACAGATCCGAAAAAGTTTGCGCTCTTTACGGGGCGCGACCAAATGCAGGCCTTGACAGGACTGTTTGCGCGGCAGTTCGGAACACCCAACTATGCGGCGCATGGCGGATTTTGCTCGGTGAATATGGCGGCGGGCATGATTTACACAATCGGCGGTTCCTTTTGGGAATTTGGGGGGCCGGATCTCGATCGCGCCAAATTGTTTGTGATGATTGGCACAGCAGAAGACCACCATTCCAATCCCATGAAGGCGGCATTGGCGAAGTTCAAGCGCAGTGGAGGTCGTTTTGTATCCATTAACCCGGTACGTACAGGCTACTCAGCCATAGCCGACGAATGGGTGCCCATCAAACCGGGCACTGATGGTGCGCTCTTTCTTGCCCTCATCCATGAACTGATCAAGTTAGGTTTGTACGATCGCGAATTCCTGGCGCGCTACACGAATGCCGGACAGTTGGTCAATCAGAACCCAGCCGACGATGAATTCGGCATGATGCTACGCAATGACAACGGTGCCATTGCAAACCCCTTGCGACCAGCCAATTTTTACTGGTGGGATCGACTCGCGGACCGTTGTGTGGATGACCACGCCGACGGTGCAGATCCTGCGCTCCTTGGTCGCTTTACCATGCCGGATGGCACTCATGCCGTACCTGCTTTTCAGCTGCTGCAGGACCGGGTCAAACTGTACACGCCAGAGTGGGCTGAAGGTGTTACCGGCATCGCAGCCGCAACTATCCGGCGCATTGCGCACGAGATGGGGATTACCGCGCGAGATCAAAAGATTGAGTTGCCGATTGCATGGACTGACAGTTGGGGCAAGCGTCACAACTCGGTCACGGGCAACCCGGTTGCATTTCACGCGATGCGCGGTCTTGCAGCCCACTCCAACGGTTTCCAGACGATTCGTGCGCTATCGATTTTGATGTCGCTGTTGGGGACGATAGATCGCCCAGGCGGTTTCCGACACAAGGCACCTTATCCGCGCGCTGTACCACCGAATGCGCGCCCACCCAAAGGGCCACAGGCGGTGAAACCGAACACGCCTTTGGACGGGGCGCCTTTGGGGTGGCCCGAGAGCCCTGATGACTTGTTTGTTGACGATCAGGGATTACCTGTGCGTATAGACAAGGGGTTTTCCTGGGAACACCCCTTGTCGGCACATGGACTGATGCACAACGTCATCACCAATGCCTGGAAGGGTGACCCGTACCCGATCGATACCTTGCTGATCTTTATGGCGAACATGGCGTGGAACTCCACCATGAATACGTCCGAAGTGCGCAATATGCTCAATGACAGGCATGGACATGGTGAGCAGGCGGGTGAGTACAAAATACCGTTTCTTGTGGTGTGCGATGCTTTCCAGTCGGAGATGACCGCGTTCGCCGATCTGATTCTTCCGGATACGACCTATCTGGAACGACATGACTGTATGTCGATGCTGGATCGTCCGATTTCCGAGTTCGATGGACCGGTAGACTCGGTGCGTATTCCGGTGCTCCCGCCCACTGGACAGTGCAAGCCATTCCAGGAGGTCTTGGTGGAGTTGGCTGGCCGACTGAAGTTGCCTGCATTTACTGCTGCCGACGGTTCGCGCAAGTACAAGGGGTATACCGATTTCATCGTCAACTACGAGACGGCGCCCGGATCGGGCCTTGGCTTTCTCGCAGGCTGGCGAGGGGCATCGGGCGAGAAGTCCATGCGGGGCGAGCCCAATCCCAAACAATGGGAAATGTACGAAAAGAACAATTGCGTATTTCATTACGAAATGCCGCCAGAGCACATGTATATGCGCAACTGGAACCAAGGCTATATGGAGTGGGCGCAGCGAGTTGGTATTCGCCGGGACAAAGACCCTATCGTCATTCACATCTACTCGGAGTTCTTGCAAGGCTTTCGCCGTGCAGCCCAAGGCAAGCGCGCTGGAAAGCAGCCGCCCGATGGTTTGCGCAAGCGGGTTGAAACCTATTTCGATCCGCTTCCCTTTTACTATGTTCCGTTAGAAGAACAGGCAACCGATACGGCCAAGTTTCCGCTCAATGCCATCACCCAGCGTCCGATGGCGATGTACCACTCCTGGGATTCCCAGAACGCCTGGCTGCGGCAGATTCACACGCACAATTACCTGTTTGTGAATACCAAAACGGCTCAGGCGCAAGGCATCGCCGACGGGGGCTGGATGTGGGTTGAATCCCAGTGGGGGAAAGTGCGCTGCATGTGCCGCCATTCCGAGGCGGTGGAGCCGGGAACGGTCTGGACCTGGAATGCTATCGGAAAGTCGGCTGGTGCCTGGAATCTGACGGCAGACGCCAATGAGTCTCAACGGGGCTTTTTGCTCAACCATCTTATATCGGAGGTGCTGCCTCCCTCCAGTGCCGGCCCGGCTATCTCAAACTCTGATCCCATCACGGGCCAGGCCGCCTGGTATGACGTGCGAGTACGCATTTACAAAGCGCACGAGGGTGAAGCACAACAGACGTTTCCGCAGTTCGCCGCAATGCACCCGCTTCCAGGGATGCGCGCCGACACGCCCAAGAGCCAGTCGTACTTTGCCGGGCGGAGAGGCGGCAAATGACACAACTTGCATTGGTCATCGACCTCAATGTGTGCGTGGGTTGCCACGCCTGCGTCACCAGCTGCAAACAATGGAATACCTCTGGCACGGCGGGCGCACTGGTCGACCTCAATCCGTACGCCGCGGATCCAAACGGAACGTTTTTCAATCGGGTCCAGACCTTCGAGGTGGGTGAATACCCGCTCACCCAAACGGTGCATTTTCCGAAGTCTTGCTTGCATTGCGAAGACCCACCTTGCGTGCCAGTGTGTCCTACAGGCGCGAGTTACAAACGCGCGGAAGATGGCATCGTCCTGGTCGACTACGACAAATGCATTGGCTGCAAGTACTGCAGTTGGGCGTGCCCGTATGGCGCGCGTGAGCTTGACGAGGAGCGCAAGGTCATGACCAAATGTACCTTGTGCGTGGACCGAATCACAGACGCGTCGCTTCCCGAGCGTGAGCGCAAACCGAGTTGCGTCCTGGCTTGTCCATCGAACGCTCGCCTGTTTGGTGACATTCACGACTCCGAGTCCGAGGTCTCCAAGGCAATTTCGGAGCGCGGCGGGTATGCGCTCATGCCAGAGTGGGGAACACAACCGTCCAACCACTATCTGCCTCGTCGCAAAACAGAGATCCGGATTCACCCTGAAGATCTCGAGCGGGTCGATAACCCGCTCAAAATTGACGGTCAACTGCCAGTCCAGGGCCATCGCGATCCCGGACGAGAAGACTTCGCTACCTGACAACTTCGCTGAACCATCCCATGCATCCCGCTCTTTCTGTGATTTTTCTCACCACGCTGATTGGCGCAGCCCAAGGGCTATTTCTGGCGCTTTTTGGTGTGGAACTTGGCAGTTCCGAGAGTTTCCTGTTGGCACATACTCAGCGCTTCTTTGTTGCTGGCAGTGTGGTCGCACTGCTATTTTCTGGACTGGGTTTGCTTGCATCGTTTTTTCATTTGGGCCACCCCGAGCGCGCTTGGCGTTCTGCCGCGATGTGGCGTACCTCGTGGCTGTCTCGCGAAGTCATCGCCCTGCCGGTATTCATGCTCGGAGTGTTTCTGTATGGGCTATCGCACCTGCTCGGTTGGGGAGTCTCCCGCTGGATCGGCGCAGTGACGTTGGTAGCGTGCTTGGCACTTTTTGTGTGCACCGGCATGATCTACGCTTCCATTCGATTCTTGCAGGAATGGGCCAGCCCGTTAACCTTGGTGAACTACTTCCTTTTGGGGTGTGCGTCAGGACTCTTGCTTGCAACATTGATGGCATCGCTCGCCGGGATGGCGTCCCATGTGCAAACGTTTTTAGTCATCGCAATGATCCTTACCGCCGTGGGATGGGCAACTCGCTCTGCCTCGTTGGTTCGTAACGCTCGGCTGAAGCCAAAGTCGACGTTGCAGAGTGCAATTGGCGTGAAACACCCCAAAATCGTGCAAAAAGCGCAGGGTTTCATGGGTGGGTCATTCAATACGCGCGAGTTTTTTCATGGGCGATCGACGGAGATGCTTCGAACAGTGAAGTGGACGTTCTTGATTTTGACGTTTGCAGTGCCTCTACTTTTGTTGGCCTTTGGTTTGAAGAGCCCATCGACCCCACTTTTCCTTCTGGCCTTTACGATTCAGTTTGTTGGTCTGCTTGCAGAGCGCTGGTTCTTTTTTGCACAGGCCAATCATCCGCAAAATCTTTACTACCAGAATATTTCCTGAGCGCGAACCCCTGTGCAGTACCAGTCCCAAATCGCCCATGCGCTACTTGCCCCGGACTGGAATTCTTTGGCGCGCCGGTTTCGAGCTGTAGGGATTTTTACCGCGTTGAGCTTGTGTTTCGCGGTACCAGCCATGGCGGCTGCGACTGAAGTGAACAACGGTCTGGCGTGGTGGTTTTGGCCGCTGGCGCTGTTTGTGACCTGTTTCTTGATCGGAATTGTGGCGGTCCCCGCCGGCATAGGCGGCGGCACTTTGTTTGTTCCCATCATCGGGGGGTTCTTTCCGTTTCACCTGGATTTTGTGCGCGGCGCGGGCCTGCTCGTGGCATTGGCCAGCGCCCTCGCTGCAGGGCCAATGTTGCTGCGTGGTGGTTTGTCCAGTTTGCGGTTGGCATTGCCGCTGGCCCTGCTTGCCAGCATGAGTTCCATTGGTGGTGCCCTGTTGGGCCTGGCACTGCCGGCTTCTGCAATTCAGACAGCGTTGGGAGTGATCGTGCTGGGCATCGTGACCCTGATGGTCTTTTCCAAGAAATCCGAGTTTCCACATGTTGCCCAGCCTGATCGACTGTCCGCGGCGCTGGGCATGAACGGTATCTTCATTGACGGAGCATCGGGTCGCACCATCGACTGGCAGGTTCATCGCACGCCGCTGGGTTTGGTGTTGTTCCTTGCTATCGGTGTGATGGCAGGCATGTTTGGCATCGGAGCAGGCTGGGCCAATGTTCCTGCACTCAATTTGCTGATGGGCGCTCCGCTCAAAGTGTCCGCTGGTACTTCCGGGTTGGTGCTCTCGCTGGTGGACTCATCTGCCGCCTGGGTGTACCTGAATCGTGGGGCAGTACTGCCGATGATTGCTGTACCGTCAGTCGTGGGAATGATGCTTGGTGCTCGCATCGGTGCGCGGCTGCTGCACGTACTGAAGGGTTCAGTCATTCG
The DNA here is from genome assembly GCA_903958915.1 of uncultured beta proteobacterium. Taxonomy (GTDB): domain Bacteria; phylum Pseudomonadota; class Gammaproteobacteria; order Burkholderiales; family Burkholderiaceae_C; genus Allorhodoferax. The sequence goes on along the minus strand of CAJBVC010000160.1, from coordinate 16,481 downwards.
GAAGATGGTGATTGGACTGCTCTTGTTCGCCGGCATTCGGGCGTTGCTGAAGGGGTTGGGTGTATGGGTATGAGTGAGCCACGTAATGAAGCACAACGGTACGCGTTGTTGTTGGAGCGGGGTACGTGGTTTGGCCAAGCCGCGCTGGTAATCAGCTTTGCAATCTACGTCTTTGGATTGGTGCCGCCCCATGTTCCACTTGACCAGCTTCCAACAGTCTGGAACCTGCCAGTTTCGACCTACTTGCAGCAAACCAGCACGCCAACAGGCTGGGGTTGGACCACCCTTGCCATGAAAGCTGACTTTCTCAACCTCATCGGCATCTGTATCCTCGCCGGTTGCTCGTTGCCTCCCCTGTTGGCGCTGATTCCGTTGTACGTGAAACAAAACGACCGGGCATACGCTGTCATTTGTGCGCTGGTCGCGGTCGTACTGGTGCTCGCAGCTTCGGGCATTCTCACCGCGGGGCATTGATCGTGTCAGAACTGTTTACGCGATTGTTGCTGGCGACCGAGCATAGTCTGTTTGACAGCGGCGCCGAAGCAGTTGCCTTGGCGATGGCACATCGCTGTGGACTAGCGCTACCGGCCGTGTTCCCGCTGGTAAGCAATCCCGAATTTGAGGCGCTGGCGCCGCACATTGCTGCAAAGAGCGAGCAGGACGCAGCGCGCAAAATTGCGGAGTTGCGCTTGCAGGCCGTGTCAATGGGTGTTTCGGTGGAAATTCAAGTTCGCCGAGGTGAAGAGCTTTATCAAGAGATTGTTCAGGAAGCAATCGCGCGTGCCAGCGAACTGATCATCCTACGGCGCCGTGGCAAGCGCAGTTTTTTGGCCAATTTGCTGTTGGGTGAGATGGTAAGCAAAGTTGTGGCGCACGCGCCGTGCCATGTTCTCATCGTGCCGCGGGGGGGGCAATTCTGGAGCCGGCGAATTCTCGTCGCCGCCGAGAATACTGCGCAAGGTAGACGTATATGCCAAACCGCCATGGCCTTGGCGTCCCAGTGCCAGTTGCCTTTGCACCTTCTGACTGTGGTGGCGGCAGATGTTTTGCAGGAAGCGGCGCAGCCGTTGCATAACCAAATCCAGGAAATGGCACGAAACGCCGGCGTAGTGCTTGAAACGGAGATCCGGATCGGGAAACCGTTCGCTGAAATTCTGGCGACGTCTGAACGAACTACGTCTGACCTCATCATGATGGGGTGCCGTGATGACACCCACCTGGGCCGGGCACTGGTGGGGGGCGTCGCCCAAAAAGTACTGGGACTGTCCGAGCATCCGGTGCTGGTTCTGCATTCGTAATAGCAAATTTTAGGAGCCTGAAAATGAGTGATGCATTGAACTATTTATTGAAAGCCCGTCCAGAGGCTTTGGGGCATTACTTCGCATTTCTAAAGGATGCTGGCAAACACCTGGATCCCAAAACCAAGAACCTGATCTCTGTCATTACCAAGGTCGATGTCCAGACTGAACGCGGTCTCAAGCAGTACCTTAAACGCGCGCTGCGCGAGGGCTGTACCGCTGTTGAGGTGTTGGACGCCCTGCTAATGGCCTTTCCCACGCTTGGACTGGCGAAAATCATTTGGGCGGTAGACGTCATTTTGTCGATGGATTTGCCGGAATTCAGTCACTTGGGCTCGACCCCTGCAGTGCAGGTAGCCCCCGTCGTTTCCAAACCCGCATGGCACGATGTCGGACCGAGCGCCGGCTTGAAAGACGGCGAAGTGCAACGCTCCGAATGTGATGGCATGGGGCTATTCATCTACCGCAAAGCCCGATCCTTCGCAGTGTTTGACAGCCGTTGCCCGCACCAGGGAACCACCATCACGGAGTTGGCGCTCGACGGCACCAAGCTGACGTGTCCCAAGCACCAGTGGGAGTTTGATGCCACCAGCGGTAGTTGCATCAAGAAGGGCAATAGCCCGCTCACACGTTTCGAATCGAAAGTCGTCAAGGGCCGCTTGATGGCATTTTGGTAGCGCTGGTTCTTGCAACGGCATTCTGAATTACTACAACCACTGGAGACAATCATGACATTGACAAAAAAACACTTCGCCCTGACGCCTCTATGTGCGATCTTCGCCTGCGGCTCGGTATATGCCACCAATGGAATGTTGATGGAGGGCTATGGTCCGATTTCGACCGGCATGGGTGGAGCATCGCAGGCGTTTGACCACGGCACTGCCGCTATGGCGCAAAACCCGGCAACGCTGGCCCTAGGTTCAGCGGAGTCACGTTTGGACGTGGCGTTGGGATTGCTGGGTCCAAAAGTCAGCTCTAGCATGCCTGGCATGCCCGATGCACCTTCCGGTGGAACATCGTATGCAATGCCTGCGATTGGTTACATTGCGCGATCGGGTAACCTGACCTATGGCCTGGGCATGTTTGCGCAGGGTGGCATGGGAACGGAGTATGGCGCCAATACATTCTTGGCGGCAGGGTCCGGCGACCCAGTGCGATCGGAGTTGAGCGTTGGAAATGTCATCATTCCAGTGGCTTATCAGATGGGCCCCGATGTGACCTTGGGAGCCACTCTGGATTACATGTGGTCCGGACTCGACATGTTGATGGCCGCTTCACCCATGCAACTCGGTAGCATGGTGACGGGAGGCTCAGGCGCTTTGGGCAGTGCCTTGGGGTCGGGGGCGCTGAACACAGCGACCTGGGCGCGCATCAACTTCACCGACTCGGACAAATACACCGGTGCTGCCAAAGCCACGGGTTTTGGAGCCAAAATTGGTGCCACGGTCAAGCTCAACAGGGATGTAACCTTAGGTGCATCCTACCGGTTCAAGTCGATGCTGGATGACATGAAATCAGGCGCGACCACGGCCAGCATGACCGCCAATGCAGGGGGCGCACCCAGTGCGACTTTTATCGACAATGGCCGCATCACCATCATTGATTTTCAGATGCCCTCGGTGCTCGCCGTGGGTGGAAGTTGGCAAGTGAGTCCAACGCTGATGCTGGCTGCAGATATCAAATCGATTGGTTGGTCGTCTTCGATGAAGAGTTTCAAGATGCGCTACGACAGTGCCGGCATGGGTGGGTCGGTCAATTTTGAGCTGCCGCAGAACTGGAAAGACCAGACGGTGCTCAACTTGGGCTTGTCCTACACCGCCAATGAAAATCTTACTTTGCGTGCCGGACTGAACATGGCCGACAACCCGATCCCCGACGCCTACGTGAATCCGTTGTTCCCCGCAACGGTGACGAACCATTTCACCGTTGGATTGGGCTACAAACTTGCCTCATCGGCCCAAATTAATCTCGCGGTAACTTCAGCACCAACGACGACGGTCAACAACGGGGGCATGTCCATCGCACACGGTCAAACCAATGTGCAAATGATGTACACCCAGCGGTTCTAAAGGCAAAACTCCCGGGCAGGGGAGGTTTGCTTTATCAGGTGCGGGCGCCTGTCAACAGTGTCCTCACCGCGTGCGCTGCAGCGGCTGGGGTGATTCCAAAATAGGCGTACAGCTCTTTCGCAGGCGCAGATTCACCAAAGCTTGCAATTCCCACGACTGCTCCCGTGCGCCCCACATATTTGCGCCAGAAGTCGGGATGCGCGGCCTCAAGCGCTACGGTTGGCAGATGCAGCGGTAAAACACTGTCCTGGTAGTCCAAGTTTTGGCGGTCAAATACACTGGTGCAGGGCATTGAGACCACACGGGTAGCAATACCCTCGCTGGCAAGGATGGCTTGGGCCTGCAAGGCTAGTTCCAGCTCTGATCCGGTGGACACAATCACGGCCTGGGGGTGCTCGGCATCCGCAAGTACATAACCCCCACGGCGAATGGCCGCAGTCATGCGCTCGGTGTCGTTTCCGTCGCCAGTCAATCGCGGAAGATTTTGGCGCGATAAGCACAACGCGCTCGGCCCATCCCTGCGCTCCACAGCGGAAGTCCAGGCGACTGCGGTTTCCAGGCCATCCGCTGGACGCCAGACGTCCAACCCGGGAATGATGCGCAGAGAGGGAATGTGTTCCACACTCTGGTGGGTGGGGCCATCTTCTCCCAGACCGATACTGTCGTGGGTAAAAACATGGATGGTTCGCAGTTTCATGAGCGCTGCCATACGCAGGGCATTTCGGCTGTAATCGCTGAACGTGAGAAAGGTGCCTCCGTAGGGGATGTACCCTCCGTGCAAGGCCATGCCATTCATGATGGCTGCCATGCCAAACTCCCGCACCCCGTAGCTCAGATGGTTGCCCCAGGTGTCGCGACCGGCTTTTACACAAGTTTTGAAGTTGGTGAGGTTGGAACCTGTCAGGTCAGCACTGCCTCCGAAAAACTCCGGGACCAAACCGGCCAGGGCATCCAAAGCGTTTTGACTCGCCTTGCGGGTTGCCACTGCATCGGGCTTGCTGGCAATCGCTTGCAAAAGTTGCGGTAGTTTTTCGGCATAGTCCGCAATCAGGTCTGCCGCCATACGGCGTTTCAGTTCAGCAGCCTGGGCGGGGTACTGTTCGCGATAGCTATCGAAGCGCTTGCTCCAGGCCTGCTCCGCAAAATTTCCGCGCGCAACCGCGTTCCAGGCGGCTGCGATGTCGGTGGGAATCTCGAAGGGACCATGTTCCCACCCCAGTGCTTCGCGGGTAGCTGCCACTTCGGCGGCGCCCAGCGCTGCGCCGTGCACGTCGTGCGTACCGGCCTTGTTGGGGGAACCCATGCCGATCACCGTTTTGCAACAAATCAGCGTCGGCTTCCCATCTTCGCGCAACGCCTGTGCCTTTGCAGCCTGCACCACGACATCGAGCGCATCGGGATCGTGACCGTTTACGTCGGCTACAACATTCCAGCCGTAGGCGGCAAATCGCTTAGGGGTGTCGTCGGTGAACCAGCCTTCCACATGGCCATCAATGGAGATGCCATTGTCATCGTAGAACCCTATCAGTTTGGAAAGACGCAAGGTCCCCGCCAACGAGCAGACTTCGTGGCTGATGCCTTCCATCAAGCATCCGTCGCCCATGAAGACGTAAGTGAAATGGTCTACTACTGCGTGGTCAGGCTTGTTGAATTCCTGCGCCAGCAGTTTCTCGGTGAGTGCCATACCCACGGCATTGGCCAAACCCTGGCCGAGAGGGCCGGTGGTGGTCTCGACACCGGGAGTTACACCGACTTCGGGATGTCCCGCGGTCTTGCTGTGCAGTTGTCGGAATTTCTTCAGTTCCTCCATTGGCAGGTCATAGCCGGTGAGATGCAGCAATGCATACAGCAGCATCGAGCCGTGGCCGTTGGAGAGCACAAAGCGGTCGCGGTCGATCCAGTGTGGATTGGCCGGGTTGTGCTTGAGATGCCGGTTCCATAGTACTTCGGCCATGTCGGCCATGCCCATGGGCGCGCCGGGATGCCCAGACTTGGCCTTTTCGACAGCATCGATGGCGAGGAAACGGATGGCCTTGGCCATCTGGTTGGCCATGTCGGGGGTTGGTACTTGGTACATCTCAGTGGCTCCTTTTTTGGCGTTCCATCATGCGCCAGACAAATGGCGTGAAAATGAGTTGCATGGCCAGTTCCATCTTGCCGCCCGGAACCACAATGGTGTTGGCGCGACTCATGAAACTGCCGTCGATCATGCTGCGCAGATACTGGAAATCGATTCCCTTGGGTTTGGCAAAACGAATTACCACCATGCTCTCATCGGGCGAAGGAATATCACGCGAAATGAAGGGGTTGCTGGTGTCAACCATAGGCACCCGCTGGAAGTTGACATGGGTGTGCTGGAACTGCGGCACGATGTAGTTCACATAGTCTGGCATGCGCCGCAAAATGGTGTCGGTGACCGCTTCGGTGCTGTAGCCGCGCTGCTTCTTGTCACGGTAGAGCTTCTGGATCCACTCCAGATTGATCACCGGTACGACCCCGATCAAAAGATCTGGATGTTGGGCAATGTTGACTTCCGGGGTCACCACAGCCCCATGCAGACCCTCGTAAAACAGCAAGTCGGTGTCGGTGGGAACGTCTTCCCAAGGGGTAAAGGTGCCGGGTTGCTGCTGGTAGGGAGCGGCCTCCTCGGAGTCGTGCAGGTACTTGCGGCGTTTGCCCAGGCCCGTGTCTGCGTAGTCGCGAAACAATGCTTCTAACTCAGGGAAGAGATTGTTTTCAGGACCAAAGTGGCTGAAATTTTTGTTGCCAAGTTTCTCCGCCTCGGCCAGTCGAATTTTCATTTCGGTGCGGTCATGGCGATGAAAGCTGTCGCCTTCAATGATGGCTGCGTTCACCCCTTCGCGCCGGAAGATGTTCTCGAAGGTGCGTGTAACCGAGGTGGTGCCTGCTCCACTGGAGCCTGTGATGGCAATGATGGGATGTCGTTCAGACATGGGATGGTCTCCAAGGGTGGGTATTTATAAGAAAAAAGTGGCTGTAACGCCCTGCTGAATTGCGCAACCAGCTATAAAAAATGTAGCAGCTAGTCGCGAAACAAACTGCGCTCAGTGAACAGGGGGTTGATCATTTCGTGCCGACCAGGCTCCGTGTGGTAGCGCTCGATGCGCTCGACTTCATTTTTGGATCCAAAAACCAGGCCGATGCGCTGGTGAAGTGCGGTTGGTTGCACCTCCAGCATGGGCTTCTCCCCGGTACTGGCACGTCCCCCGGCCTGCTCGATGATCATGCCGATGGGATTGGCCTCATAGAGCAGGCGCAAACGACCCGGTTTGGCAGGGTCTTTGGTGTCGCGTGGGTACATGAACACGCCACCACGCATCAGGATACGGTGTGCTTCGGCAACCATGCTGGCTATCCAGCGCATGTTGAAGTCTTTGCCGCGCGGGCCGGTTTTACCGGCCAGGCATTCATCGACATAGCGCTTGACCGGCGACTCCCAAAACCGGCTGTTGGAGGCATTGATGGCGAACTCTTGCGTATCAGCAGGCACCTGAATGTGGGGGTGGGTCAACATGAACTCACCCAGATTGGGATCCAGGGTAAATCCGTTAACACCGTCGCCAACGGTCAGGACGAGCATGGTGGTTGGACCATACAAGGCATACCCGGCAGCAACCTGCTTTGCACCGGGCTGCAGAAAATCCGCCTCCGTGACGTCGGCACCTGTGTCGGGACCGCGCAAGACAGAAAAGATGCTACCCACCGTCATATTCACATCGATATTGCTTGAGCCATCGAGGGGGTCAAACACCAAAAGATACTTGCCACGGGGATAGCGTGCCGGAATCTGGTAGGGAAGGTCCATTTCCTCGGAAGCCATACCGGCGAGGTTACCAGCCCAGTCGGTCCGTCTGATAAAGACTTCGTTGCTCAGTACATCCAGCTTTTTCTGCGTCTCTCCCTGAACGTTGACGGAGCCGCCACTTTCGGTGGCATGGTTGCCCATCGCGCCACCCAGTTCACCGAACGCCACCGCACGGGCAATCGCTTTGCAGGCGATAGCGACATCCAGAATCAGGGCGTTGAAGTCGCCGCTGGCGCTGGGAAAACGTCGGCGTTCCTCGATCAGGAACTGGGTCAGGGTGGAACGGTTGGTCAATGGCATAGAGAGTGCTTTCTGTGTTCAGTGAGTGGCTCGTGGTGCGCGGGCGCCCAGGAAATCGGCGTGCCAGGATCGCAGCTGCCAAAGGTTCACCTGGGTCAAATCAGGCAAGATACGCATGGCGCCTGAAAAATCATGGCCAAGGGTATAGGCAGTGGGAGTGATCACGGTTGAGAGCCCAGCCGCGGTGCTGGAGCGCAAGCCGTTGCTTGAGTCTTCAAACGCGATGCAGGCATCAGCGGGCAGATCCAAGGCTTGGAGCATCTGAAAATACACCTGGGGGTGCGGCTTTTTGATTGGTGCGCTGGAGGCGTCACCAATGGCGGTGAAGTACAGGCGCCAGTCCGCACCGATCGTACGGCGCAACAAAGCTGCGATGTTGACCGGAGAGGTTGTGGTCGCGATCGCCAACTGCACCCCCTGCGACAGGGCTTCATCTATCAGCTTGAGCACACCCGGACGCAAGGTCACAGCGCCGCAGTTCACCGCAGCCTCATACGCTGCAGTCTTGAGTTCATGGAGTCGATTCAATGTGTCTTGCAACGCCAGTCCACCAACTTCCCGAATCTCTGGATGAACTGTCCTCCAATAGTGCTGAATGCGCTCCTTGCCCCCGGAGATGTCGAGTAATTCGGCATACAGAATGTCATCCCAGTGCCAATCGAGACCAAAATAGGAAAAAGCCTGGTTGAAGGCGGCGCAATGCGCCGCCTCGGTATCGGCCAAAGTGCCATCCACATCAAAAATCAAGGCTTTGGGCATCTGTTTTGTTGCCAATTCAGGGAATTATGGGGTCACAATATAAGTAAACATGGATTTACTTTAAGTCATCCAACACATAAACTCCAATCATGTTTAGTTCAAGAATGATCAGATTTATCTGATGTAAATCGCCATGCGCCCCTATACGCTCAAACAGCTTCAGACCTTTCTTGAAGTGGCACGTCAGCATTCGGTGTCGAAGGCCGCAGAGCGTCTATTTGTCACGCAGCCTGCGGTGTCGATGCAACTACGCCAACTCGAAGACGCTTTTGGCTTGGCGCTGGTGGAGCCCGCTGGGCGAAATATCCGATTGACCCATGCCGGACAGTCGTTTGTGGTGCATGCGCAGGCGGCCATGGCTCAGCTGAAGGACCTTGAAGCCCAAATGGCCGACTATGTGGGCTTGAGGAAAGGTCGCATCGACCTTGCGGTCGTGAGTACGGCAAAGTACTTCATTCCCATGCTCTTGGTGCGATTCGCCAAGTTGTTTGATGGTGTCAATGTTCAGTTAAAGATTGACAATCGCGTCAACATTCTCGGCATGCTTGCGCGCAGTGAAGTTGATCTTGTGGTGATGGGCCGAGCGCCGGCCGACCTGGACTGCGACGCGGTACCGTTTGCCACCAATCCATTGAACATCGTTGCTGCACCCGGTCATGTCCTGGTTCGGCGCAAGCAACTTCCTTTCTCTGTGCTGGGTGACTACACGTTTGTCGTGCGTGAAGAAGGATCAGGCACGCGAGCCGCCATGGAGCGCCTGTTTGAAGAGCAACGCACACCCCTCAAAGTGCAAATGGAAATGCCCAGCAATGAAACCATCAAGCAGGCGGTGATGGCCGGCATGGGTTTGAGTTTCCTGTCGATGCGCACGGTGCGGCATGAGCTGGCAAGCGGTCACATCGCACTGGTTGATGTGCAGGGCATGCCACAGATGGGCCACTGGTACATCACGCACTTAAGTCAAAAAAAATTGTCTCCGGCGGCACGTTCCTTCAAGGAGTTTTTGATCGAACAGGGCGGAGCGTTGATGGACAGCTGGAGTTGACTCGAGCTTTGCACTGCGCCCCGAGATACAGGGCTCCTGCTTATTCATAAGAATAGTCATATAGGTAGTCAAACAAACTTGAAGTTTCACTATGTATAGGCCTTCTATAGTTGTCTTCATTGCAGACCCCTTCAAGGCAAAGTTGCAGTTGCAAAAAACAAACCAAAACACGAGCAAGTTTCATTGAGACATTCGGACCCACACCATGCCTATTAAATCGTCGCCCCCATGGCTTGCAGGATTTCAATCAGATTACGAAAAATTCTTTGTCAAAAAGTGGTCCTCGTACTTGGGTGCCGTGCTTTTGATGATGGCCATCATGGGACTGATGATCAATGGCATGGTATGGGGTGTTTTTGGTGGTGTGAAATTCTGGGGTGACTGGTTCAACAATTTCATTGGCCTCGGACCCTGGTTGGGTCTACCTGGCGATCGGGGCAGCGTTTTGTTGCACAGCATGTCGTTGATGAACATTACGCTGGTGCTCGGAGCGTTTTTTGCTGCGCTGTTGTCGCGGCAGTTCAGTCCAAGTCGCCCGCCAAAACTTGAGTATGTTTGGGCCGCAACCGGCGGCATCTTGATGGGGATTGGCGCAGCATTGGCAGGAGGATGCACCACAGGAGGATTTTTCAATCCCGTTTTGCATGCTTCACCTGCAGGCTGGGCGATGTGCTTGGGTCTGCTTGCCGGCGCAGCGCTAGGCTTCAAGATGCTGCTCTGGACGATGGAAAACATCGAATGGGGAACGCAAGCACCTGCCACCATCAAAGTACCAACACCCTTGGTGAGGGCCTACCCCCTACTCGGCTGGATCGTCGCTTTCGGGGTTCTGGCATGGGCAATTCAATGGACGTATTCAGAAAGTGCGCCGCTGGTTTACCGCGCTCCCATCGTGCTGTCAGGCTTCGCGATCGGATTCATCATGCATCGCTCCCGTTTGTGTTTTGCCAGGGCCTTTCGGGAGCCGTTCGTCACCGGGGAAGGTGAGATGACCAAGGCGGTCATTTTGGCGCTGGCAATCGGCTTGCCGTTAGCATCTTTGCTATTTCAAAAGAAGGTGATTGACCCGTACTCGGCTATTCCTGCAACGTTTTGGATCGGCTCGCTAACCGGCGGATTGATTTTTGGAGTAGGTATGATCTTCGCGGGAGGATGTGCTTCAGGTTCGCTGTGGCGTATGGGCGAGGGACATCTGAAATTGTGGGTCAGCATGTTCTTTTTCGCCTGGGCAGGCTCTACCGCCAGTGCGCTGCTCAAGCGGTTCAACCTGACATCGGTCGACGAGGAATCCAGTGACAACTTTGAGCGGACAGCGCTTGGTTTCCAGGCTTACATGCCTGACATGTTTTCTGGCTGGGGGCTCACTTTGCTGATATCAGCGATGCTTCTTTTGCTTTGGTACGGGTTGGTGCGTTACAACGAATCCACGGAAAAGTTTACGCTGATGTAATGCATCTTTTCATGAAAGGCACCGTTGCCAAGATACCCAGGCGTGTCATCAAATTCGCGGGTCAAATCTTGGCGAGTGCTTGGTCATCCAGGGTTTCATGGGCAGGTCTTCCTTGATGACGTGCTGAATCAACCAGTCCCGCAAATAGGTGCCAAATCGGGTGAATGAGGCATCCGTCCACGTTTCGGTAACTTCGGCCCTGAAAGTGTTCAGAGTTTCAACCAGTTGGGTATGGGACAGGTGTAGTTGCGCCGCAGCCGGATAACCCACTGATTTGGCGATCAGCTCTTCACGCGCAAAGTGGGTGTTGCTGTAGCGCGCCAGTTCATCCAGAGTGGAAGCAAGTTCCTTGCGTTTGCCGGAACGCAGGCACTCTTCAGCTTTGTTAATGACCTCGATCAGGTACTTGTGGTCAGCATCGATCAGATCATTGCCGACACTTAACTGGTCCCGCCATTGCAATCCCATGATGCTCCCTCGATGTGGTTTTACGCAGGACTTGCCGGGTCGGCGGAACGTTTCGCGTGTTGCTCAGAAGTAGCCATCGACTCGGCCTGAATTGCTGTCAACGCGATGGTGAAAACGATATCGTCGACCAGTGCACCACGGGACAGATCGTTAACCGGTTTGCGCAGGCCCTGCAGCATCGGTCCTACCGACACGACGTTGGCCGATCGCTGGACCGCCTTGTAGGTGGTATTGCCGGTGTTCAAGTCAGGGAACACGAATACAGTTGCTTGGCCGGCAACAGCGCTCCCAGGAGCTTTTTGGGCAGCCACTTCTTCAACCGTCGCTGCATCGTACTGCATCGGGCCATCGAGCACCAGGTCAGGCCAGGCCGCTCTGGCAATCTCTGTGGCCGTACGCACTTTCTCGACGCCATCGCCGGAACCTGACTCACCGGTGCTGTAACTGATCATCGCCACTTTCGGTTCAATGCCGAAAGCGGCTGCGCTATCGGCACTCTGTTTGGCAATCTCGGCCAGTTCCTGAGAGGTGGGGTCCGGATTGATCGCGCAATCGGCATACACCAGCACCTGCTCCGGCATCAGCATGAAAAAGCAGGATGAAACAATAGTGGATCCCGCCGCCGTTTTAATGAGTTGCAATGCGGGGCGCACCGTACTTGCCGTGGTGTGAACCGCGCCGCTGACCAGGCCATCGACTTCATCAATGGCCAGCATCATGGTGCCCAGCACGACCGAGTCTTCCAATGCAGCGCGTGCCTGACCCGGTGTAAGCCCTTTGCTCTTGCGCAATTCCACCATGGGCCCTACGTAGCGCTCAGCAATTTGGCTGGGATCCAATATTTCCAATGTTGGTGGGAGCTCTATGCCAGCGGCGTCTGCCACCGCCTGGATCACCTTGCGTTTGCCCAAAAGCACACAGCGTGCGATACCCTTTTGTGTACAGATGACCGCCGCGCGTATCGTGCGAGGCTCGTCCCCTTCGGGTAGCACGATGCGTTTGTTGGCCGCACGCGCCTTGCGTATGAGTTGGTACCTGAAAGCAGGTGGCGACATGCGTCGGGAGGTAGCCAGGTCCAGGCCTGCGCATATGGCCTCGCCATCGATTTGTTCGGCAACGCTTTCGATCACGGTGTCCATGCGCACCAAGTCGTCTTGTGGAACCGCCAACGGCAACCGGCTGATGCGGGCGGCAGTCTCATAGCTGTCACCATCCGTTCGCAACACTGGCAATCCACCGTAAAACGCCTGCGAACCCAAACGCTCGATGCGTGGGCTGATAAAGCTGTGGTGGGTTAGCAACAAGCCAGCGAGTTCGATGCCATTGCTGGCCGCCAGCGCCGTGGCCAAAATGACATCATCCCTGTCCCCTGCGCTCACCACCAGTGCGCCAGGCTTGAGTCGGGCAATGACTTCCGACACGGAGCGGGCGGCAAGTACAGTCTCCAGCATGCGACGAGTATTGATCTCTCCTTCGATCATTACGTCAGCACCTAAATGGTGTGCTACGTCAATGGTTCGCGGTGCAGACAGAACGGGATTGTTCTGGACTACTCCCCATATCGGAACACCATCGAGTTGGGTGGCTGCTTCGCGCGCGTCGAAGTCGTGGCTGGCACGATTGAAAATGACCCCAACGACACTCCTGCCGGCATTGCGAACCTGGGCAATCAGGTAACTGGTTTCCGACAGACCCTGAGCATCGGCAGCGCTGGCCACCAGAACGATGTCTGCTTGCAGGCTACGTGCAATGTCTGCGGACAGGCGTGGAATAAACGCCCGACTCGGATCTGCGTGTATACCCTCGACCACCAAGACATCAGCGGTCGCGGTTGCAGACATTGCCAGACTGACGATGTCCTCCAGCAATTCGTCGGTCTTACCGCTGGTAACGTGTTGGGTTACCAAACTCATGGGCAATGGGTCAGGGGTGTTCTTGACGTGGCAGATGCTGCGCGCAAAGAGAACAGAAGGCTCCGTCGCCGGCGTGCGCTTGGTGATGGGTTTGACAAACGCCACCTTCAAACCCCGGCGTTGCAGCGCTCGCAAAAGACCTAGTGAAACCGACGTGAGACCCACGTTGGGTTGCGTTGCGGCCAGAAAGTACGTGCGCATAACTATGACTCCGTTGCTGCTGCTTCAGTCGGTTCGTGTTTGTGATGCCGAAGGCGATGCAAGCGCCGAGCGCACCTCGCGTGATTCGACGTCGACCACATCGGCCGCGTCGCGGGTCGATGGTGCCGTATTTCCTGGCCAGTGTCCGTGTTGATAATCTTGGGCTGTCTGGCGAAAACGACTGAAAGTCGTTACAAAAGTCGGCTTGCGCCCAGTCAGCAAAAACCTTGCGACCATGTATAGGGCTGTCAGCAGGCCCAGGAAAACCACCACAAACACGAACGCTGCAACGACCAGCAGAAGAGCAAGTTTCATCACTCCCCGAAAAAGCAGGCCGACCAGATCAGATATCAGTTGCATGTGGCGATTTTGCCCTGTTCGGGACAGTTCGGCTTGTGTTGTGTCATGAATTCATCGGGCGTGGCGCCTGCTTGTAGCCAGTCATCTGCGGTACAGTTGATCTTTTCATCCTAGAGGTATGACATGACCAACAAGGGGCAAGAAACCAATGTGGTGTATGGCACCGAAGACCTGCTTACCAGTCTATGCAATTCAGTCACTCGTGTACTGAGTGTGGCAACGCAGTGCCATATCCATTACTCCGGCATGGTTCAGCGCATTACCAAGACGTGCCTGAAGCCTGATATCGGTTGTTTTGTGCTGTTTGATGGCGGCTTTTCGGGCCTGGTCGTGCTCAATTTCTCGGCCCAAACGGCGATGGAACTGTACGAGAGCTATATGCTAAACATGGGCATGCCAAAGAGTGAATTGGCCAGCGTACACACCTCTGATGAAGTCAGCAATATCATGGGTGAGTTGATGAACCAGATCGTGGGTGACTTTACCGGGAAGGTGCGGCGTGAATTGCAAACCCACATCACCCAGAACCAGCCCAAAATGCTGGTGCTCAACAAGCAGGTGGTACTCAGCGTTGACACCCATCTGGACAAACCTGAGGCGCGGCGTGTCACCTTCTATACCGGGCGCAATAACATCTTTTATCTCGAACTGGCTATCGACCGGACTGAATTCATCAAGTTGCACGATTTTGAAGCCAACGAAGTGCCTGACCCGGATGCTTTGATTGCGCAGACCAATTCTGAGCAGACTTCCAAGGCAGAGTCAGCGGCAGAACCGGACGAGCATGCAGATCTTCTAAAGTCGCTTGGAATGTAAACCTGTAGCGGCCAGTCATCTTAGAAATTATATGGAGTTGCGAAATGAGCACGTTTGACCACAGCGGCCTGATCAAGAACATCAATGAGAATCTGGCACCCTTGCGGAAGTCTCAGCCGGATGCCATGCAGGCTTTCGGGCAACTCGCCAAGGCATCTATGTCCGAAGGGGCGGTCAGTTCCAAACACAAGGAACTGATCGCATTGGCCATCGGAATCACGCAACACTGCTCGGGCTGCATTGGGTTTCACGTAAAGGCGCTCGTCAAACTGGGTTGCACGCGCCAGGAACTTGAGGAAATGCTGACTGTTTGTGTCTATATGGGTGGGGGACCGGCGCTCATGTACGCATCGGAAGCGATCAGTGCATTTGAGAAAATGCAGCAGCCGACTTTCTGAGTCAGGTGCCGTGAGTCACAGCAGCGGACCTCAATATTTCGCGACTTCCGTTGGATAAGCCTTGGTATTGGGCAAAATTACGTCATGGCACAGGTTGCGGGCAAGGCGTCTGCGGTGCCTTACAGTGTCGACATCGTGTTTCAACAATGAAAAGGAGTTTCCATGTTTTCAGAATTCAGCGGGCTTGTAGCGCAGCTAAAAGCGACTGACCCAGCTTTTGCTGCTCTCTTTGACAAGCACACAGCGCTTGATGAAAAGGTCAGGCGAATGGAAACCCATGCTGAACCAGGAACGCATGAGGAAATCGAAATTTTGAAAAAAGAGAAACTACTGATCAAGGATCACGTGTATGCGATGTTGAGGAAGGCCGGCATTCCAAACGCTTGATCGCCTTGTTTGGTACTCGTGTTTTAGGGTGCGCAATGTTCGACGCACCCCTCAAGCGCTTTTGTTGATCATCAGGCCCTGCTGAAAGTTTTCCAGGTCTCTGGAAATCTGTAAGGCCTCTTCGGAAGGAAACTGCCAAACAATGTCTTTGGTGGAGCGGTCGGTCATACGCACGATGGTCTTGCCGCTCCCTTCGTCAATCGAGAACTGCAGGTCAGAGGCGCGTGCGTTCATCGTGCGCTGCAGTTCATTCACTATCGTTTTCAGATCCTCAGGGGCTGGCGCCATTTTGACCAGCCTTTCGATGGTTTGGAGTTCTGACGCCGGCGGCAATAGGGCGGTTTCCGGGCGACCAGACGCAGCCGGACTGCCACGCGCGACAGGTGGAGTGCGCGCACCCTGTGTTGTGGCGGCACCCATTACCGGTGTGCCCAGTGATGCTATGGTGGACATGGCTGCAATTTACTTTCGACTCTGAATACGAGAATGCCAAAAACAATGGTGGCTCTCACTCTTTATCGACAGCATTCCGCAGAACTTGAGGGCTGGCCATTGAATAGTTTTGTCAGATCGGAGGTCAAAGGGGACGGTGTGCTGTTCATTCGTTCCGCTTGACAGACGACCGTGCCCTGACGACAAAAGTTGACCTTTGCACTTGCGCGACACATGCGTATTGGTGCTCCACAAAAGTGGTATGGTTCGGCCATTGGAAGAAAAGTTACAAGCACGCAAGCGTTACTTCCGTGGAATTACCTGACATTTCAATTGTCGAGACCGATGGGCAAGTATTTTTGCGCGGTCAGCCAAATCGCGCGCGACCGCCGGTTGATGAAGCCAGTTTGCGGGCACTGTTAGCGGATTTCGCAAACGCGGGTTGCGATCTCGACGATGCGGCGATAGCAACCGCTGTGCAGCACTGCAATGGCAGACCAGACCCTTTTGCCATCCAGGTGGCGCAACGGTGTGACGCCCAAATCCAGGTTCGGATTGCCAAGGATGACATGGTGGCTGAAATCAGCGTTGCTGCGGCGCGTGGTGGCAGAGCCGCCACGGTCGGGGACATCATTCAGGCATTGACAGTGGCAGGTGTGCTTTTTGGCATTGACGACACGGCCACGCTGCTTGCTTGTGACCAGGGCGCATGCAATGCCATGCCAATTGCCTTTGGAACCTTGCCGCAGGGCGGAGAGG